>JAJQFX010000081.1 GCA_021200895.1 Clostridiales bacterium
GCCCCGAAGCCCCTCCCTAAGCCGCCCTCTTTCCCCCATTTCTCGGCGGAGCGAGTTTGCGGCGTTCAGAAAATATGCCAGCGGCATATTTTTAGCCGAAAACCGCAGCCAGCTATGCTGGCAAGGCTCACTGACCGAGGAGAATACCGTAAAGGGTCAGCAGGCGGTAGTCAGCCCGCCGGGAGGGCAAAAACCTATTTCCTTTCTCAAACCTTGTCTAAGGAGAACCACCACATAAATCCAAAAGGAGACACCCTCACCCATGAAGCTATACCTCACCGGCCACGCCTGCCGCTATGCGGTGGAGCAAATTTTGATGGTGCTGTTCCCCGGCGAGAAGCCGGAGTACCCCGCCGCCCCACCCGGCGCGGGGGAGCGTTTTTGTTCTTCCGCCCTGGAATACGGAACGGATACCGTTGCCGCCCGCGCCGTCGTCAGCTGGGACGGCGCTTCCGCCGCCGGGGAGAGCCTCTGCCCCCTCCCCCTGCCGGAGGGGAAGCTGGAACAGGACAGACTGCTCCAGCGTATCCTGAAGCAGGCCATCTACAAGGCCGCCGTGGGGATTTTGGGCGCGGAGCCCCCCTGGGGGGCGCTGTCCGGCATCCGCCCGGCCAAGCTGGCCTCCAAAGCCCTGGAGCAGGGGAGCACCGAGGAGGAGACCCGGAGGCTGTTCCGGGAGGTCTACTTCGTCTCCCCCAGCCGCACCGAGTTGGCGCTGGATGCCGCCCGGGCAGGGCTGGCGGCGAAGGAGAGCCTCCGCCCTGACGAGGTGAGCCTGTATATCGGCATCCCCTTCTGCCCCAGCCGGTGCGTCTACTGCTCCTTCGTCTCGGCGGACGTGAAGAAGGCCATGAAGCTGATGGAGCCCTTCGTGGCGGCGCTGCATCAGGAGATGGACTGCGCCGCCGGGCTGCTCCGGGAGACGGGGCTGCACCTGCGCACCGTCTACATGGGGGGCGGCACCCCCACCACCCTGTCCGCCGGGCAGCTGGACGGGATACTTTCCCACCTCCAGGACGCCTTCGACCTGTCCTGGCTGACGGAGCTGACGGTGGAGGCCGGGCGGCCGGACACCATCACCCCGGAGAAGCTGGCAGTGCTGCGCCGCCGGGGGGTTACCCGGGTCAGCGTCAACCCCCAGAGCATGGAGGATAGCGTCCTCCAGGCCATGGGCCGGGCCCACACGGCGGCGGACATCCTCACCGCTTACCAAATCGTCCGGGACGCGGGCATCCCCGCCGTGAATATGGACTTGATCGCCGGTCTGCCGGAGGACACGGTGGCCGGCTTCCAAAGCACCCTGAATCAGGTGCTGAACCTGAATCCGGAGAACATCACCGTCCACACCCTGGCCCTGAAAAAGGGCTCCCGGCTCATGCTGGAGCAGCACCGCCTTCCCTCCGGGGAGGAGACTGCCGCCATGCTGGACTACGCCTGGAGCGCCCTGCGGCAGGCGGGGCAAGTCCCCTACTACCTGTACCGGCAGAAGTATATGTCCGGCGCGCTGGAGAACATCGGCTGGTGCAAGCCGGGCTATGAGGGTCTGTACAACATCTGCATCATGGAGGAGCTGCACACCATTCTCGCCCTGGGGGCGGGGGGCTCCACCAAGCTGACCGACCCCGCCACCGGTAAAATCGTCCGCATCACCAACCCCAAGTACCCCAAGGAATATATCGAGCGCATTGACCAGATTTGCACGGAGAAGCGCCCCCTGGTGGAGTTCCACCGGGCGTTGGCTTCCCGGGCATGACCGCTGGGGCGGATTGCGACCCCCGCGCAACAGGGAGAATCACCATGGCATTCCAATTAGAAGAAATCAACCTGATGGCAAAGGCCGACCCCCAGGGTTTCATCCAGCTGGGGGAGGACAACTACGACCGGAAGCTGCGGGACGCCGCCGAGCAAATCGCGGCCCATCTCAGCGTCAGCCCGGTGGTGCTGCTGGCGGGGCCCTCCGGCTCCGGCAAGACCACCTCCTCCCTGAAGCTGCGGGATGAGCTGCTGCGCCGGGGCATCAAGACCCACACCGTCTCGCTGGATGACTATTTTCAGACCGTCAGCCCCCTGACCTCCCCCCGCACGCCGTCCGGGGAGTATGACTTTGAATCCCCGGAGTGCCTGGACATGGAGCTGCTGAACGAGCACTTCACCGCCCTCAGCCGGGGGGAGACGATTCTGGTGCCCCGTTACGACTTCCTGCGCCATATGCGGGACACCAGCCGCTGCTGGGAGCTGACCCTGGGGAAGGACGAAATCGCCGTCTTTGAGGGCATCCACGCCCTGAACGATGCTCTGTTCGAGGCCCATCCGGAGGCCTTCCGGATTTACCTCTCCGCCCGTTCCAACGTGCTGGACCACGGCGAGGTGGTCTTTAAGGGCACCTGGATGCGGTTGGTGCGCCGCAGCGTCCGGGATTTGAACTTCCGGGGCAGCGAGATTCTGCTGACCCTCTCCATGTGGGACAATATCCGCCGGGGGGAGAAGCTGTACATCTCCCCCTATAAGCACCAGGCCGACCTGATGTTCGACTCTGCCCTGCCCTACGAGGTGGGGGTCATGAGCCACTATGCCGCCCCCATCTTCCGGGCCATTCCCCAGGAGGACATCCGCCGCAAGGAGACGCTGAACATGATTGCGGCCTTTGACCGGTTCGAGCCCATCGACCCGGCCCTGGTGCCGGAGGGCAGCGTGCTGCGGGAGTTCATCGGCGGCGGGAGTTATCACGCCCATTGACGGCGCTTATTATCACATTTGAGAAAAAACGCGGCGGGAGCGAAAGCTCCCGCCGCGTTTTTTGGGCGTTCAGCCCTGAATATCCGCGCCGGTGAAGTACTTCTCCATCGGTTTAGACAGCAGGGCGAAGATAACGATGCACAGCACCATATCAATGGCCACAAAGCTGCCGTTGTAAACGGCGGAGTAGAGGCAGGGGTTGGTGAAGGTGTAGTTGAACAGCTCCGTGGGGGCATAAATGCGCCAGATGGTGAAGCCCGCCACGAAGTGGCACAGGAAGCGGCACAGGCTGCCCACTACGGTACCCACATACAGGCCGCCCTTCTTCCCGGCGAACAGCCCGGCCACGCCCAGCACCGCGAAGGCCAGCAGGTAGTCCAGGATCATGCTCTGCCAGCCCCAGGCGTAGGCGCCGTCCAGCAGCAGCTGCAACAGGCCGTAGGCGAAGGAGCAGAGCATACCCTTGCTGAATCCCCAGCGGTAGCAGTACAGGAAGATGGGCAGCATTCCGATGCAGACGCTGCCGCCCTGGGGCAGCTCAAAGAGCTTGATGTAGCTCAAAGCGGTGGCCAGGGCCACCATGACGGCCCCCTCTACCAGGGCGCGGGTGCGCAGATGGTTGTCTCTGCTGGTTCTCTTTTGTTCGGACATAAAACGTCCCTCCTAATGAAAAAATCCGCACAGCAGCTGCCGCGCGGATGGCTTCAATCGAGTCGCTCGCTTCCTACGCCGGCATTATCCGGATCAGGTTCAAGGCGGCACGGAGCAGCGTTATTGCTCCGATCTCAGCCGAGGATGCCCTCAGCGCCCCTGCGTGTGTGCTATGTGGTTATGGGGTAGTATAGCAGGATTTTTGGTCGGTGTCAAGCTGTCTGTGGAGGATGACGCGGAAATCAGGATTGAAATCCGTTTCGCACAGGAACCCCTCCACCGGCTAACGCCGGTTCCTCCTCCCCTTTCAGGGCAATGTCATCAATTTAAGGATTTTTCCTTAGAGAAAGATTGATAAAGGAAATCAGTTCTTGCCCTCCCGGCGGGCCTGAGTACCGCCTGCTGGCCCTTTACGGTATCCTCCTAGGACAGTGACCCTCGCCAGCATAGCTGGCATCGGTTTCCGGCTAAAAATGTGCCACTGGCACATTTTTGGACGCCGTAAATTGCTCCGCCAAGAAATGGGGGAAAGAAGGCGGCTTAGGGAGGGGCTTCGGGGCCTCGCCCCTCCCTAAGAACCCTCCCCCTA
>JAJQFX010000074.1 GCA_021200895.1 Clostridiales bacterium
ACTCCTCCTTGCCGGTGGCGCCGATTTTGACGCCGGAGCCGATGGCGGTGCCGTCCGAGCAGGCGCCGTCGCCGCCGGCCTCGGTGTTGCAGGCGATGAAGATGGGCACCTTTGCATAGGATTGCAGAATGTGGTTCTGCTCCTGCACCTTCTTGCCGGGCATACCGTTGTAACGGCAGCCGCCCAGGTGGTACTGCTCCATCAGGTTTTTCAGATAGGCTTCGTCCTGAGACTCTGTCAGCTGGAAGAACAGCTGGCCTACCTTCTCCTCATCGGACATGGAGGCGATGGTGTCCTCTACCCATTTGATGTATTCGTCAGAGAGGTAATAGGGGTTGGCTTTCAAATCGACCATAATTGGCTCCTTTCCGCAGGCGTGCCGCCCGCAATGCGTGTGGCTATGGTTGAAAACGTTCCGTTACGAGAGATTCTTGAAGAAGGCCGCAACCTTCTCCTCCTGATAGGCCCCGCCGTATGCGCCGCGAATCAGCTTATCCACCGCCGTCTCCCGGAACTCCACCCAGGATTCCTTCTCGTGCTTCACCAGGATGGGGTAATAGTAGACGCCGTTTTTGGTGGCAGCGTCATAGTCGCCGGGGGCGTCACCGGTCATCAGCACGTTGGCGGGGTCATAGCCCTTTTTCAGCAGCTCCTGAATGCAGAAGGCCTTGCTGCCGGTGTCCTGGGCCAGCACCAGATCCACATGGTCCAGCAGCTTGTAAAGCTCCCACTCCTCCAGCACCGCCTGGAGGTTGGCGGAGGAGACGATGACCACATCCGCCCGCTGATTGGCGCAGGCAAGGCCCTCCCGCACGCCCTCGTAGGGCTTTTTCAGCTCAAAGGGCAGGTCGTTGATGCTCTCATTGACGCTCTTGGACCAGGAGAGAGCCTTTTTCAGGCAGACACTGTCCGTCTCCCCGATGGCTTTCTCAATGGCGCTGTTGGATAGCTCGTCACTGGTGGCGACCCAGTGCTCCAGCGTCTCCAAATCCTCGATTTTGGTGTATGTGCTGTCGATTTCCCGCAGCATCAGCGCCAGCCCCTTGAACCGGTTGATGCCCCGGGTCATGGTGTAGAGGTTGATGTCATTCCAGCGGGTGAGAATCGGCTCTGCCCACGCCTGGAGCCCCCACTCCTCCACCATGCACGGCCCAAAACAGCGGATGTGCTTGATGTCCATGGTGTCCATAGCGCATCCGTCCGAGTCCACGCAAATCAGAAAGTCTTTTTTCTTCTGGAAGGTTTCCAGCTTGCCGCCCATTGCATTGCCTCCTTACAGTCAGGTTACAAAACAAAAGATTCAGCAATGCTAAACAAAGCTGCCTTTTATTTCGGTTGATTTTATTATAATCTTTTTCCACTGTTTCGTCAAGCAGAATCAGCAAAATAATATCAAAACAGGGGCGGGCAAATTTTGCAGAAAAGAATTGCAATCTCCGCCGGGATATGATAAGATAATAGAAAGACCTATGACGAGGAGGGAACGAACATGAAGCATATCCAGACGCTGAATGGCGCCACCCTGAAAAACAGCGCCGCCCACGGCGGCTGCGGCGAGTGCCAGACTTCCTGCCAGTCTGCCTGCAAGACTTCCTGCACGGTTGCCAACCAGCAGTGTGAGCAGAAGTAAGCGGTTTCAGGAAACAGCCAGAAAACTCCCATTGCTGCGGCAGGGAGTTTTCTTTTGCGATAAAACCTGTTTTCAGGTTAAGAGTGAGGAACGAAACATGATTCATACATTTCAAACCCTGGGCTGCTATATTGCCCTGGACGTGGCCAGCGGCGCGGTTCATGTGCTGGACAAACTGAGCTACGATGTGCTGGAGGCCATGGGTGAGGAGCAGTTCTGCGCCGATGTGGAGGCCCTTTCCGCCCGCCTGCCCGCCTACACCCGGGAAGAGGTGGAGGAGTGCTGGGCCGAACTGAAGGAACTGAAGGAGCAGGGCCTGCTCTACCAGGATGAGACGTACATCGACCCATCCTGGGCGGTGGTGAAGGACACTCCCATCAAGGCCCTGTGCCTCAACGTGGCCCACGAGTGCAACCTCCGGTGCAAGTACTGCTTTGCCTCCCAGGGGGGCTACGGCACGGGCCGGAAGCTGATGAGCTTCGAGACGGCGAAACGGGCCATCGACTTCGTGGTGGAGAAGTCCGGCAGCCGCCGGAACATCGAGGTGGACTTCTTCGGCGGGGAGCCGATGATGGCGCTGGACACCTGCAAGAAAACGGTGGAGTATGCCCGCTCCATTGAGGAGGCCACGGGGAAGCACTTCCGCTTCACCATGACCACCAACGGAATGCTGCTGGACGAGGAGAACACCGCCTATTTCAATCAGGAGATGAAGAACTGCGTCCTCTCCCTGGATGGCCGCAAAAAGGTCAACGACCATATGCGGGTTCAGGTGGACGGCTCCGGCAGCTATGACACCATCCTGCCCAAGTTCCAGGCCCTGGTAGCAGACCGCGGGGACAAGGAGTATTACGTCCGGGGCACCTACACCCGGGAGAACCTGGACTTTGCCGCCGACGTGCTGCACATCACCGACGACCTGGGCTTTCGCAACGTCTCGGTGGAGCCCTGCGTGGGCAAGCCGGGAGACCCCTACGCCATCACAGAGGCGGAGGTGCCCGCCGCCTGCGCCGAGTATGAGAAGCTGGCGGCGGCCCTGGTGGAGCGGCCGGAGGTGAACTTCTTCCACTTCAACGTGGATTTGTCCCAGGGCCCCTGCGTCATCAAGCGGATGCGGGGCTGCGGTGCGGGGAACGAGTATGTGGCCATCACCCCGGAGGGGGACATCTATCCCTGCCATCAGTTTGTGGGCGACCCGGACTTCAAAATCGGCAACCTGTACGAGGGCACCTTCGACCAGGAGGTGGCCGGGCGGTTCGCCGGGGTGAACATCTACACCAAGGAGGACTGCCGGAACTGCTGGGCCAAGTTCTACTGCTCCGGCGGCTGCTCCGCCTGCAACTACAACGTGAACGGCGACATTATGAAGCCCAGCCAGGTGGCCTGCCAGCTGGAGCGCAAGCGTCTGGAGTGCGCCATCGCCATTCAGGCGGTGCGCCGGGGCATGGCCCAGCAGGACGCTGGGGAAGCATAAGGCCCCGCACATCAGACATCAAACATCAGCCCCCGCCTTTCCATGGGAAGGCGGGGGCGTTTTAGGTGCGTTAAGTAGATAGGATACGGTACGCTTCGGTCAAAGCGTTGGGTGGTTCTGCCCGATGCTTTGGCCGTTTCTTAACAGAAAAAGGGGGCAGATATGGCGGTTTATGGCTACATTCGGGTGAGCAGCAAAGATCAAAACGAGGATCGGCAGCTGATTGCGCTGCACGAGCAGGACGTTCCGGATAAACACATCTTTCTGGATAAGCAGTCCGGCAAGGACTTCAACCGGCCACAGTATAAAAAGCTGGTGCGAAAGCTGAAAAAAGACGACCTGCTCTACATCAAGAGCGTTGACCGTCTGGGCAGAAACTATGAGGAAATACAGCAGCAATGGCGCGTCCTGACGAAGGAAAAGGGAGCCGACATTGTGGTACTGGATATGCCGCTGCTGGACACCCGCCGGGGGAAAGACCTGATGGGAACGTTTCTGAGCGACATTGTGCTGCAAGTGCTGTCCTTCGTAGCTGAGAACGAGCGCACCAACATCAAACAGCGGCAGGCCGAAGGGATAGCGGCGGCGAAGGCCAGAGGGGTACGGTTCGGCAGGCCGCCGAAGCCGCTGCCGGAGAATTTCCCCTCCGTCTATCAGCGGTGGAAGGCTGGTGAAATTACCGGGCGGGCGGCGGCTGCGAAGTGCGGGATGCCTCTGTCTACCTTCCGGTATCGGGCGGCGGTTTATGAGCGCACCGGGGCGCAGTAAACGGGAGAGGTTGCAGGAATGTGTACATTCCCGTATACGTTCATTTTACATCTACATTAAAAACTATACCACACT
>JAJQFX010000078.1 GCA_021200895.1 Clostridiales bacterium
GCGCCGCCGGTGACGCCCTCCACATAGAACTTCTGCATGATGATATACAGAATGGAGATGGGGATGGACACCAGCACGCCTCCGGCGCAGAACTGGCCGAAGTAGCTGTTGATAAGGCTCTTATCCAGCATATTGTACAGGCCGATGGCCACCGTCCACTGGGAGGAAACGCCTGCGTTCAGAATCATCTTCGCATAGACGAAGTCCGCCCAGGGCACCAGGAAGGAGTTGATGATGGTATAGACGATGATGGGGCGGCTCATGGGCAGCACCACCTGGAAGAAGCACCGGGCTTCGCTGGCGCCGTCCAGCTTGGCGGCCTCCTGCAACGCCTTGGGCACCGTGCCGAAGAAGCCCTTGGCTATCAGGTAGCCCAGGCCGGAGCTTCCGGAGTACACCAGTATCAACCCCAGGTGACTGTTCGTCAGGCCCAGCGCCTTTAAGACGAAGTAGACGGCAATCATGGACAGCACGCCGGGGAACAGGTTGATGATAACGGACAGGTTCTGCAAGCCCTTACTGCCGCGGAAGTCCATGCACGCGAAGGCATAGGCCACCATCAGCACGAAGATGCTGGAGACGACGCAGTTGGCAATGGCCACCACCAGCGTATTCATAAACCACGCCGGGAAGTTGGCCACGGTGTCCGTACCTGTGAGCAGCTTGACATACTGGGTAATGCTCCACTCCGTGGGGAAGAAGGTGGAGGTGTTCCGGCCATTGTAGGCGCTGAAGGAGGTGACGACCAGCCAGATGATGGGCACCAGCCAAATCAATGCCAGCAGGGCCAAAAAGAGGTGCTTCAAAATCACCCTGACAGTTTTCTTTTTCATGACGCAAAATCCCCCTGTCCAGTGCGGGCTACCACCCTGTTAAAGACAATCAGCGTGAACAGCGCGCAGATAATGAAGATAATGATGCCAATCGTCGCCGCCATCTTATAGTTGTAGTAGTCCTGAGTCAAAGTGAAGAGCCAGGTCACCAGCAGGTCGGTCTCCTTTGCCTGGGAGTTTGCCATGGCCTGGTTGGTGGTGGTGTAGAAGTTGGAGGTCAGCAGGTAAATGACGTTGAAGTTATTGATATTCTTGACGAAGTCCGTCACCAGGGCGGGGCCGGTCACGCTGAACACATAGGGCATGGTGATGTTGCGGAAGGTCTGCCAGCTGTTGGCGCCGTCGATGGAGGCGCTCTCCAGCTGCTCCGAGGGGATGTTCATCAGCACGCCGTTGGCAATCAGCATCTGATAGGGCACGCCAATCCAGATGTTGATGAGGATAATCATCACATGGGCCCAGCCTGGCGCTGTCAGGAATGGTATGTAGTCGTTGGAAATCAGGCCGACGTCCTGCAGGAAGCCGGTCAGGCCGATGTTTGCCAGAATTGTGTTCATAATACCGTTATCCGCGAAGAAGTTCCGCACCAGCAGCAGAGACACGAACTGGGGGACGGCAATGGTAATCATAAACAGGACGCGCCACGTGGCCTTGCCCCTGATGTCCTTGCCGTTGATGAGCAGTGACATCAGGATACCGCCGAAGTAGGTGGTCAGGGTAGCGAAGAAGGACCAGACCAACGTCCAGCCCAGGACCCGGACGAAGGCATAGCCGAAGGTATCGGTCAGGCCGCCGCCGCCAAACAGGCTGACAAAGTTCTTGATGCCGACCCAGTCAAACAGGGCGCTGGGGGGCATATGGTTCTGGTCATAGTTGGTGAAGGCCACGAAAATCATCACAAACAGCGGCACCACGGTGAACAGCACTACACCGGCCACCGGCAGCGCCAGCAGGGTGACGTAGAACTTATGGTTGATGTAATCGTTCAGATCCTCGCGGAAGTTGTTGATATGTCTGCCCCGCTCCTCCTCTTTCTGGAGGCGGTAGACGTTCTTCACGTTGTATATCCAAATGTACAGGGTGAAGGCCCAGATAATCAGGGTGATAACGGAGAAGAGCAGGATGGTGAAGGAGTTGTCATAGTCGTTAAACTCGTTCTTCATGGTCACCGGGTTAAAGACAGATTCCTGCTGCACGGTGCCCAGGGTGCCGAAGTCAGAGAGGTAGGGGATGCCCACCAACACGCTGTAAACGATGATGGCGGCCTCATAGAGGGTCATAATGATGGATTTGATGTACTGCTTTCGGCCAAGATAACCGGCGCCGAACCAGACCAGCGAGAGCTTGACGAAAACATCGCCGTCTGCTATGGCGTGGCCGAAGTCCGCGAAGAACCGCCCGACAGCGCCGAGGCCGGATTTGAGCTTGTTCATACACTGCCTCCTTATCTTTTGCTTTCCAAATGGTTCACTTTACGCTCTTTATGTAAAGTGAAAACGGCCCGTATGCACGGCTGTGCATACGGGCCGTGGGTCATGCTATGTCCAATGACTGGCCAGCTGCGGGGGAATTACTCGATGGCAGCGGTGACACCGGCGACCATATCGTCCAGAGCGGCCTGGATGGCATCGTCATCGTCAGCGGAGAGCTGGCTCTGAGCCAGAATCTCGCCGAAGGTGGCAGTGGGATCCCAGAACTTGTCACCAATGGACTGAACGACACCGTACACGTCCTGCTCAGCAGAAGCGGCGATGGCGACGTTGGCGGTGACAGCCTCATCGGCGGCGGCGTTGGTGTTGGTGGGGGCCAGCTGACGGGCCTCGAACCGGGCGGTCTGAGACTCCTCGTTGGTCAGGTACTCAGCCAGCAGGGTGGCCCAGCCCACGTTCTCGGAGTAAGCGTTGACGCCGATCAGCTTGAAGCCGGAGAAGCAGCCCTGCTGAACCTGGTCGCCAGCAACGGTGAAGGTGGGCAGCTTGGTGGCGGCATAGCCGTCGCCAAACGCGGCCTGAGCGGCCTCAGCGTCCCAGGTGCCGGAGACGGCGGCGCACAGGCTGCCGGAGGCAATCTGGTTGGAGATGTCGCCATCAGCGATGGCCATGAAGGCGGAGCTGCCGGTGATGCTCAGGATGCCCTTGACCACGTCCACGCCGGTGTAGCCCAGGGAGGAGGTGCCGTTCCAGTCAATGCTGGTGGTGCCGTCATCGTTCAGAGCGGTGGTGAAGCCAGCGCCCAGGAAGAAGGAGGCATTGTACCAGCCGGAGGCCAGGGTCATGCCCACCTGCTTGCCGGCAGCGTCAGCGGCGGCCAGCAGGCTGTCCCAAGAGGCGACGTCCTCTTCGGTCAGGACGGAGGAGTCATAGTACAGGAAGTAGTTGTTGCCGCCGCCCATGGGGAAGGCATACAGGGTGTCGTTAGCGGTGGCGGCGGTGACAGAGCCGGAGCCGTTGGCGGCTTCGATGTCGGCCACGCTCTTGCCAGCGTAGGTCTGGAGGGCGGCGTCCATGTCATCAATGGACTGGAGGGCGCCGGCGTTCACCAGAGCGGCCAGCTGGTCGTCCGCAAAGGCGAACACGTCAGCGGCGGCCTCGATGTCGAGCAGAACGTCGTCCTTGGCATCGGATTCGGACTCCACGCCGATCTGGATGTCAAAGGTGTAGTCAGAGTAGGTCTCCTTGAAGCCCTCTACCAGCTCGGCCAGCAGGGTCTGGTCTTCCTCAGCGCCCCAGAGGGTGAGGGTGATTGTTTCACCACTGGCGGTAGCGTCAGTGGTGGACGCATCCGCAGCGGATGCGTCGGCGTCGGCCTCGCTCTCGGCGGCGCTGCCCTCGCTGGCAGCCGCGCTGGACGCAGCACCGGCGGAGCTGGCGGAATCGGCATCGCTGGTGGAATCATCAGACGAACCGCCGCAGGCCACCAGGGACAGAGCCATAGCCATGGCGAGAATCAGGGCTAACAGTTTCTTCATTGCTTGTACCTCCTAAAATTCGTACTTGCTGCAACTTCTTATGCGCAGATTGTTAATTTTGCGCAAACGATTGTTCACACTATTCAGTATACGCCCATTTGTCTGATTTGTCAATCTGCCATTTTGAACAATTTATTCATTAGT
>JAJQFX010000286.1 GCA_021200895.1 Clostridiales bacterium
CCTAAGAACCCTCCCCCTATCCCACTGGCGGCTTCGCCTTGTCCCTCAATCAGGTAATCTATCCCATTAGAGACGATGTAACTTGATAACTGGTGAGACTGCCGCCCATGGCGGCTGGCAACGATTGCCGTTCCGCCCTCGCCTATGGCGGGCGGAACGTGCAATTTTATTGCCCTTTGGTCGTTAAAATCTGGCTGTCCAGCCACCTTATTCTCCTTAATCCAAGGATAGATTGCATCTTTAAGTTGATGACATTGCCCTGAAAGGAGAGAGACACCAGCGACAACCGGTGGAGGGGTCTCTATGTGCAACAAATTTCAAACTTGATTCCCGTGGGTGAGGCGCGGCCCTCTAACGCGGTTGCACTTTCCCCAAAACTGTGCTAAACTGTTGCCACTGGAATTGAACTATCCCCCCTAAAGGAGCGAACGTCATGGAACCCATCATCACCACCCTTGCCGCCGAGCTGAACCTGAACCCCACCTATGTGGAGAACGTCGTCCGCCTGGTGGACGAGGGCAACACCATCCCCTTCATCGCCCGCTACCGGAAGGAGCTGCACGGCGGCATGGACGACACCGCCCTCCGCGCCCTCTTTGACCGCCTGAACAGCCTCCGGGCCCTGGCCGCCCGGAAGGAGGAGGTAAAGCGCTCCATTGAGAACCAGGGCAAGCTGACGGAAGAACTGGCCGCCGCCATCGACGCCGCCGCCACCCAGACCGCTGTGGAGGACTTGTACCGCCCCTATAAGCAGAAGCGCCGCACCCGCGCCACCATCGCCAGAGAGCGGGGGCTGGAACCCCTGGCGGCCAAGCTGCTGCTCCAGCAGCCGGACGCCGACCCGGAGGCCCTGGCCGCCCCCTATGTGGATGAGGAGAAGGGTGTGCCCGACATTGCCGCCGCCCTCCAGGGTGCCAACGACGTGCTGGCGGAGACGGTCAGCGACGATGCGGACATCCGCGCCCTCCTCCGGGAACTGGCCCAGAAGCGGGGCAGCATCGTCTCCGCCGCCGCCAAACCCGATGAGGACAGCGTCTATCGGATGTACTACGAGTTCGCCCAGCCGGTGTCCAAGGTGCAGGGCCACCAGACCCTGGCCATGAACCGGGGGGAGAAGGAGGGCTTCCTGAAGGTCTCCCTGACCCTGGACGGAGAGCTGGCCCTCCGGCAGATGGGCCGCAGGCTGCTCCGTGGTACAGGCAAATGCACCGACCTGGTGCGCGCCGCTATGGAGGACAGCTACAGCCGCCTGATTTTCCCCTCCCTGGAGCGGGAGATACGCTCCGCCCTGACGGAGACCGCCAGCGAGGGGGCCATCAAAATGTTCGCCCTGAACCTGCGGCCTCTGCTGATGCAGCCCCCGGTGAAGGGCAGCGTCACCATGGGCCTTGACCCCGGCTATGCCCACGGCTGCAAGGTGGCGGTGGTGGACGGCACCGGCAAGATGCTGGACACCGCGGTGGTCTACCCCACCTTCGGCACCCGCCGCCGGAACGAGTGCATCCAGGAGCTGAAAGGGCTGATTTTGAAGCATCGCGTCCGCCACCTCTCCATTGGCAACGGCACCGCCTCCCGGGAGACGGAGGCCATGGCGGTGGATCTGATCCGCGACCTGGCGGGCACCCCCATGGAGGGGAAGGTCAGCTATATGATCGTCAACGAGGCGGGGGCCAGCGTCTATTCCGCCTCCAAGCTGGCGGCGGAGGAGTTCCCCCAGTATGACGTGAACCTGCGCTCCGCCGTCTCCATCGCCCGGCGGCTCCAGGACCCCCTGGCAGAGCTGGTGAAAATCGACCCCAGAGCCATCGGCGTGGGGCAGTACCAGCACGATATGCCCCAGGCCCGGCTCAGCGAGGCCCTGGACGGGGTGGTGGAGGACTGCGTCAACGCCGTGGGGGTGGACGTGAACACCGCTTCCCCCCTCCCTCCTCCAGCGGGTGTCCGGCCTGAACGCCACCACCGCGAAAAACATCGTGAAGTACCGGGAGGAGAACGGCGTCTTTACCAGCCGGAAGCAGCTCCTGAAGGTGCCCAAGCTGGGGCCGAAAGCCTTTGAGCAGTGCGCAGGCTTCCTCCGGGTGCCGGAGAGCGACAACCTGCTGGACAACGCCGGCGTCCACCCGGAAAGCTATCAGGCGGCGGAGAAGCTGCTGACCCTGTGCGGCTACACCCTGGAGGACGTGGAGCAGGGGCGCATCGTCCTGCTGTCCGGCCGGTTGAAGCAGGTGGGGGAGGCCAGAGCCACCGCCTACTGCGGCGTGGGCATGGCCACCCTGAACGATATCGTGAAGGAGCTGATGAAGCCCGGCCGCGACCCTCGGGACGAGTTGCCCAAGCCCATCCTCCGCACCGACGTGCTGGAGATGAAGGATTTGAAGCCTGGGATGGTGCTGACCGGCACGGTGCGCAACGTCATCGACTTCGGCGTGTTCGTGGACATCGGCGTTCACCAGGACGGACTGGTGCATATCTCCCAGGTGGCCGACCGGTACATTAAGCACCCCAGCGAGGTGGTGTCCGTAGGCGATGTGGTGAAGGTGATGGTGCTGGACGTGGACGAGAAGAAGAAACGCATCTCCCTGTCCATGAAGCAGGCGAAGTGAGGCTTCCGCCTCCGTGAGGGCGCGCCGCCGGCACCTCTGGTTCCTTTCCCGCATAATCTAAACCGAAGGCATCCCCTCTGCATCAAAAATTTGCAAACCATTCCCCGGAAGCCGTTGACAGAAAGGGGAAAAAATGCTACCATATAGGACGAACTGAACAAAAAAAGTGCGATGACCGGGAAGAGTAGCGTCGGCCAGCGTCAGACAGAGAGGGGCGGCCGTCGGCTGCAAACCGCCCCATGACGCGGCGGGGTGAAGTGCGCCCGTGAGCGCGGGAGCAATGTCCCCGGTTGGACGCCGATACCCGTCCGGAAAGTGATAAAACGGAGTGGAACCGCGCCGCCGCGCCTCCTGCAGAGATGCAGGAGGCGTTTTTCGCGGCGAGCCGTCCTTCGCGTATGCGTCACAGAAATCGGGCCGGACAGTCCGCCCCGCCCAGACAGGAATAAGGAGCTGTCATGTTCAAGTATCTATCGGAATTGCTGGGGGCGTATCAGGCCAGAGACCCGGCGGCCAGAAGCAAGCTGGAGATTTTCCTGCTCTACCCCGGCGTACACGCCACCCTCTATCATAAGCTGAGCCACTTCCTCTATCGGCACAGGCTGTTCTTTCTGGCCCGGCTGGTGTCCCAGTGGGCGAGGTTCTGGACGGGAATCGAGATCCACCCCGGAGCCACCATTGGCCGCCGCTTCGTCATTGACCACGGCATGGGCATCGTTATCGGCGAGACGGCGGAGGTGGGGGACGATGTGCTGCTCTACCAGTGCGTCACCCTGGGCGGCACCGGCAAGGACACCGGCAAGCGCCACCCCACCGTGGGCAACAACGTGATGATCGGTTCCGGGGCCAAGGTGCTGGGCCCCTTCAAAATCGGGGACGGCGCCCGCATCGCCGCCAACGCCGTGGTGCTGCAGGAGGTGCCGCCTCAGGCCACCGCCGTGGGCATCCCCGCCCGCATTGCCCGCATCGCCGGGCAGAAGGTGAATTACGCCGATGAGGTAGACCAAATCAGCGTGGTAGACCCCAGAGACAAGACCATCCAGCAGCTGGAGGAACGGCTCAGCGCCCTGGAGCGCCGGGCCTCCGAAGTGGATGGGGAGTGGGAGCGGTGAAGGGCGCTGTTAGCTATTAGCTGTCAGCTTTTAGCTGTTTGTGGCAGGGTAATGTTATCAACTTAAAGATGCAATTCATCCTAAGTTGAGGGGCATAACGCAGCCTTACAGCCAGATTTCCACGACCAGAGGATGACAAAATTGCCGCCTGTCCCGCCGTAGGCAGGGACGTGGGCGGCAATCCCCGCCAGCCGCCATGGGCGGCAGTCTCACCAG
>JAJQFX010000130.1 GCA_021200895.1 Clostridiales bacterium
GGCGGCCGTGTCAAGGACCTGCCCGGCGTTCGTTACCACATCATCCGCGGCACACTGGATACCCAGGGCGTCAACGGACGGATGCAGGCCCGTTCCAAGTACGGTGCGAAGCGTCCCAAGGCTAAGAAGAAGTAATGCTTCTCGCCTGAGCAACTAAAACTTTTGCGCATTTGCGCAAGGCAAACGCCTTGCCATGATGTTTATTCATAGATTGGAGCCGTTGGGCTCCGTGGGTAAATTTCAGGCAGGCACGGGGCGGCGCAGCCGCCCGGACACGGAAGTGACTCACTTTCGAGTACCTATGAAATCATTTTAATATGAAGGAGGGAAGTAAAGTGCCCAGAAGAGGAAATGTACCCAAGCGGGAGGTTCTGCCCGATCCTGTTTACCATTCTGTGCTGGTCACCAAGCTGGTCAACAGCGTTATGCTGGATGGCAAGAAGGGTGTGGCGCAGAAGGTCGTTTACGGCGCTTTCGACATCATCCAGGAAAAGACCGGTAAGGACGGTCTGGAGGTGTTCCAGGCAGCCATGGAGAACATTATGCCCAGCCTGGAATGCAAGAGCCGCCGTGTCGGTGGTTCCAACTATCAGGTGCCCATTGAGGTGCGCCCCGCCCGCCGTCAGACCCTGGGTCTGCGCTGGCTGACCACCTACGCCCGCAACCGCGGCGAGGCCACCATGAAGGAGCGCCTGGCCGGCGAGATCATGGACGCAGCCAACAATACCGGCAGCGCCGTGAAGAAGCGCGAGGACGTCCACAAGATGGCCGAGGCCAACAAGGCCTTCGCCCATTACCGCTGGTAATCGCGCCCTCATTATTCGATGCGAGTGTAAGGAGCAATTTCAATGCCTAGAAAAACAAGTCTGGAGAAAACCAGAAATATCGGCATCATGGCTCATATCGACGCAGGCAAGACCACAACCACAGAACGTATCCTGTACTACACCGGTGTCAACTACAAAATCGGTGAGGTCCATGACGGCGCCGCCACCATGGACTGGATGGTTCAGGAGCAGGAGCGCGGCATCACCATCACCTCTGCCGCCACCACCTGTTTCTGGCGTGACCACCGTATCAACATCATTGATACTCCGGGCCATGTGGACTTCACTGTGGAGGTCGAGCGTTCCCTGCGTGTGCTGGACGGCAGCGTGACCGTCCTGTGTGCCAAGGGCGGCGTCGAGCCTCAGTCTGAGACTGTCTGGCGTCAGGCTGATAGCTACCATGTGCCCCGCATGATTTATGTCAACAAAATGGACATTATGGGCGCGAACTTCTACCATGTCCTGGACATGGTGCATGAGCGTCTGAAGGCCAACGCCGTCGCCATTCAGCTGCCCATCGGCGCTGAGGCGGACTTCCGCGGCATCATCGACCTGGTGGAGATGAAGGCTGACGTCTACTATGACGATATGGGCAAGGATATGCGTGTCGAGGAGATTCCCGAAGATATGCTGGAGAAGGCCCAGGAGTATCGTCAGAAGATGCTGGACGAAATCGCCGACGTGGACGACGACATCATGATGATGGTGCTGGACGAGGAAGAGATTCCGGTCGACATGATCAAGGCCGCCATCCGCAAGGGCTGCATTGACAACAAGATCGTTCCCGTTGTCTGCGGCACCTCCTATCGGAACAAGGGCGTGCAGAAGCTGCTGGATGCCATCGTGGACTATATGCCCGCCCCCACCGACATTCCCGCCATCAAGGGCGTCAACCCTGAGACCGACGAGGAGGAGGAGCGGGAGTCTGATGACAACGCCCCCTTCAGCGCCCTGGCCTTCAAAATCATGACCGACCCCTATGTGGGCCGCCTGACCTTCTTCCGTGTGTATTCCGGTCAGCTGGATACCGGCTCCTCCGTGCTGAACTCCACCAAGGGTAAGCGGGAGCGCATTGGCCGTATCCTCCAGATGCACGCCAACCACCGTGAGGACATCGAGAAGGTCTACTCCGGCGACATTGCCGCCGCCGTGGGCCTGAAGAACACCACCACCGGCGATACCCTGTGCGATGAGAATCACCCCGTCATCCTGGAGTCCATGGAGTTCCCGGAGCCGGTTATCCGCGTCGCCATCGAGCCCAAGACCAAGGCCGGTCAGGAAAAGATGACCGTAGCCCTGATGAAGCTGGCGGAGGAAGACCCCACCTTCAAGACCTACACCGATGAGGAGACCGGCCAGACCATCATCGCCGGTATGGGCGAGCTGCATCTGCAAATCATTGTGGACCGTTTGCTCCGTGAGTTCAAGGTGGAGGCCAACGTGGGCGCGCCCCAAGTGGCCTATAAGGAAACCATCCGCAAGAAGGTCGACCAGGACACCAAGTACAAGCGTCAGAGCGGCGGCAGCGGTCAGTACGGTCACGTCAAAATCATCGTGGAACCCAACGAGTCCGGCAAGGGCTACGAGTTCGTCAATGCCGTCGTGGGCGGCGCTATCCCCAAGGAGTTCATCCCGGCAGTCGACGCCGGTATCCAGGGTGCGCTGCAATCCGGCGTGCTGGCCGGTTACCCGGTGGTGGACGTGAAGGTTACGCTGTACGACGGCTCCTATCACGAGGTGGACTCCTCTGAGATGGCCTTCAAAATCGCCGGTTCCATGGCCTTCAAGGAGGCTATGCGCAAGGCGGACCCCGTCCTGCAGGAGCCTATTATGAAGGTCTGCGTCACCGCCCCCGATGAGTATATCGGCGATGTCATTGGCGACATGAACAGCCGCCGCGGCATGGTTCAGGGCATGGAGCCCCGGAACGGTGCCACTCAGGTGGACGCCTTCGTGCCGCTGAGCAATATGTTCGGCTACGCCACCGACCTGCGCTCCCGTACTCAGGGCCGCGGCCAGTACACCATGGAGCCCTCTCACTATGAGGAAGTGCCCAAGTCCATCGCAGCCGACATCATTTCCGGCCGCGCCAAGCGGGACTAATGCTCACAAATACGGTGCGGCGGCTGGGCCGTTTGCACCGTATTGAGCGGAAATCCTGTATTCTATCGTGAAAATCCTATTGCATTTTTTGGCACAATAGGATACAATAGGCGTATAGCCAAAAAAACTATGACTCTGCTATTCATAATTGTAAGGAGGAAATCCCAATGGCTAAACAGAAGTTTGACCGTTCCAAGCCCCATGTAAACATCGGCACCATCGGCCACGTTGACCATGGCAAGACCACCCTGACCGCCGCTATCACCAAGTACCTCTCCTTCTCTGGTAAGGCTAGCTATACTGACTACGCTTCTATCGATAAGGCTCCTGAGGAAAAGGAGCGCGGCATCACCATCAACACCGCTCACGTGGAGTATGAGACTGAGAACCGTCACTATGCCCACGTTGACTGCCCGGGCCATGCTGACTATATCAAGAACATGATCACCGGTGCTGCTCAGATGGACGGCGCTATCCTGGTCATCGCCGCCACCGACGGCGTTATGGCTCAGACCAAGGAGCATCTGCTGCTGGCCCGTCAGGTTGGCGTGCCCTATATCGTCGTGTTCCTGAACAAGTGCGATCAGGTCGACGATGAGGAGCTGCTGGAGCTGGTGGAGATGGAAGTCCGCGAGACTCTGGACTTCTATGAGTTCCCCGGTGACGACACCCCCATCATCAAGGGCTCCGCTCTGAACGCTCTGATTTCTGACTCCACCGACCCCGACGCTCCCGAGTATGAGTGCATCAAGGAGCTGATGGACGCTGTCGACGAGTATATCCCCACTCCCGACCGTCTGGCCGACCTGCCCTTCCTGATGCCCATCGAGGACGTGTTCACCATCTCCGGCCGTGGCACCGTGGCTACCGGCCGTGTGGAGCGTGGCGTGGCCAAGATGGGTGAGCAGGTCGATATCGTCGGCCTGGAGGAGGAGAAGAAGTCCTCCGTCGTCACCGGTCTGGAAATGTTCCGCAAGACCCTGGACTTCGCTCAGGC
>JAJQFX010000282.1 GCA_021200895.1 Clostridiales bacterium
CTTTCCCCCATTTCTTGGCGGAGCAAGAAATGGGGCCCGCCGGGAGGGCAAGAACGGTGTTCCTTCCTCTATCCTTGTCTAAGGAAGCCCCCGTTTGAATTAGAAACAATGCCAAAAAAGCAAATCAGCGGGGCAAGTGTCGCCACTCGCCCCGCCGTCGGAAGCGATTCGATTATTCCTGCGCCTGCTCCGGGCGGTGGGCCGCCACGAAGTCCTTCACGGACTGGATCTGCCGGGTGGTGTCCTCCGGGGAGGGGCCGCCGTAGACCTTCCGCTCCCCGACGCAGTGCTTCAACTCCAGCGCCTGATAGATGTCGGAGTCGAACAGGTCGGAGATGGCCCGGAAGTCCCGCAGGGTCAGGGTGTCCAGGGTGTCGCCGGACTTGATGCAGCTGTTCACCAGCCGCCCCACCACCATATACGCCTCCCGGAAGGGCATCCCCTTCTTGGTCAGGTAGTCGGCGCAGTCGGTGGCATTGATGAAGCCCTTGGAGGCCGCCCGGGACATATCCTTGGGCCGGATGGTCAGGGTGTCCAGCATGGCGGCAAAGACGGGGACGCACTGCTCCACCGTGTCGATGGCATCGAACACCGGCTCCTTGTCCTCCTGCATATCCTTGTTGTAGGCCAGGGGGAGGCCCTTCATCACCGTCAGCAGGCTCACCAAGTCGCCGTAGACCCGGCCGGTCTTGCCCCGCACCAGTTCGGCCACGTCGGGGTTCTTCTTCTGGGGCATGATGGAGGAGCCGGTGGAATAGGCGTCGTCCAAATCCACGAACTTGAACTCCCAGCTGCACCAGAGGATAATTTCCTCAGAGAAGCGGGACAGGTGCATCATCAGCATACTGCACGCGCTGAGGAACTCGATGGCATAGTCCCGGTCGGAGACGGAGTCCATGGAGTTCTCCGTGGGCTTCCGGAAGCCCAGCAGCTCCGCCGTCCGCTCCCGGTTCACCGGGTAGGAGGAGGTGGCCAGGGCGCCGGCCCCCAGGGGGCACTCGTCCATCCGCTCCAGGCAGTCCTCAAAGCGGGTCACGTCCCGGCGGAACATATTGGCGTAGGCCATCATATAGTGGGCGAAGGTGGTGGGCTGCGCCCGCTGCATATGGGTGTAGCCGGGCATAACGGTGTTGATATTCTGCTCTGCCTTGCGGATGAGGACGTCCTCCAAATCCAAAATCTGATTGATGATGACGGGGATTTCGTCCTTGACGAACATCCGGAAGTCCACCGCCACCTGGTCGTTCCGGCTGCGGGCGGTGTGGAGGCGCTTCCCGGCGGAGCCGATGCGCTCCGTCAGGATGGTCTCGATATTCATGTGGATGTCCTCATTGCCCAGGGAGAACTCCACTTCCCCCGCCTCGATGTCCGCCAGAATGGCCTTTAAGCCGTTGATGATGGCGTCCGCGTCCTCCTGGGGAATGATGCCCTGCTCCCCCAGCATGGTGGCGTGGGCAATGGAACCTTTGATGTCCTGGGCGTAAAGCCGCTGGTCAAAGTCAATGGAGGCGTTAAAATCGTTTACCAGGGAGTCGGTTTCCTTCTGAAAGCGTCCAGCCCAGAGTTTCATAGCTGCTGTCTCTCCTTACTGCTGTGGTGGCGCTGCATCAGTTCAGCTTGCCCTGCTCCCGCAGCGCCTGAACGGTGGTGGGCAGACCCCACAGGTTGATGAAGCCGGCAGAGTCCTTCTGGTCATAGTCGGACTCGTCAAAGGTGGCCAGGCTCTCAGAGTACAGGGAGTAGGGGGAGGTCATGCCGGCGGGGATGATGTTGCCCTTGTACAACTTGACCTTCACCGTGCCGGTGACGTACTTCTGGGTCTCCGTCACGAAGGCGGACAGGGCCTCCCGCAGGGGGCTGAACCACTTGCCGTTGTAAATCAGGTCGGCGAAGTCCACGCTGAGCTTCTGCTTCTCGTGGAGGGTGTCCTTGTCCACGGTGATCATTTCCAGCAGCTCGTGGGCCTTGTACAGGATGGTACCGCCCGGGGTCTCGTAAACGCCCCGGTCCTTCATGCCAACCAGACGGTTCTCCACGATGTCGATGATGCCGATGCCGTTCTTGCCGCCGTACTCGTTCAGGTCGCGGATGATGTCGGAGGCTTTTTTCTTCTCACCGTTGATGGCCACCGGCTTGCCCTGCTCAAACTCCAGGGTGACATAGGTGGGCTCGTCCGGCGCCTGGAGGGGGGAGACGCCCATCTCCAGGAAGCCGGGCTTCTCGTAGTTCGGCTCGTTTGCCGGGTCCTCCAGGTCAAGGCCCTCGTGGCTCAGATGCCACAGGTTCTTATCCTTGGAGTAGTTGGTCTCACGGGTGATTTTCAGGGGGACGTTGTGGGCCTCAGCGTAGTCAATCTCCTGGTCACGGGAGACGATGTCCCACTCACGCCAGGGGGCGATGATGGTCATGCCGGGGGCGAAGCGCTTGATGGCCAGCTCGAACCGCACCTGGTCGTTGCCCTTGCCAGTGCAGCCGTGGGCGATGGCGTCCGCGCCCTCCTCCAGGGCGATCTGGGCCAGCTTCCGGCCGATGATGGGACGGGCAAAGGCGGTGCCCAGCAGGTAGGTCTCATACTTGGCGTCGGCCATGACGGAGGGGACGATGACCTCATCCACCATCTCGTCGGTCAGGTCGGCCACGATGAGCTTGCTGGCGCCGGTTTTCAGCGCCTTCTCCTCCAGGCCGTCCAGCTCGTCGGCCTGGCCCACGTTGCCGGCCACGGCGATGATTTCGGGGTCATTATAGTTCTCCTTCAGCCAGGGGATGATGATGGACGTATCCAGACCGCCGGAGTAGGCCAGAACGACCTTCTTGATTTCTTTCTTTGCCATGGGGATTCCTCCTAAAAATGAACTGCAAAAACGCAGAAGCTTGTCTACGAGGGTTATCTTACCACGCTCCGGGCCGGAATGCAAGCATCAATTTGCATAAAAATGCAAACCGGTTCCGGCGCGATTGGCAGTATACCCACAAGAAACGAATAAATATACAGAATAGAGCGAATAAAAATGCGGACGGAAGGCTCCGTCCGCATTTTTATGTAATCGTGGGGGTTAGTCCTCAGCAATGATACCCATGGGGCAGTTCTCAGCACAGGTGCCGCAGGAGATGCAAGCATCAGCATCGATGACGTAAGCATCGTCGCCCTCGGAGATCGCGCCGACGGGGCAGTTCTCAGCGCAGGTGCCGCAGGAAATGCAGCCATCGCCAATCTTGAATGCCATGATAAATTCCTCCTTGTTTCTGGATGAGTTCATTGTAACATGATTGCGGAAAAAATCAAGGGAAATTTTCAAAAAAATCAAAAGTTAGCGGCAATTAACCTCAAAAGTCTGGATTATTTGCCCAAAAAGTTAGCGGCACATAACCGCAGAACTCCCACTAAAATAATGGGATATTAGGCCCGGAAGACGGGCATACTTCCCCTATACAAGGGAAAGGATGTGCAGAATTTGGCAAAACAGCGCAAAACCGACCTGCGCCGCCCTCTGGACGGCCAGAAGGACGATGGGGAGTTTGCCTTCGACCTGACGCCGGACGTGGGGGGCGGGGGCCACACCGCCCAGCACAAGCGCAGGCCGGAGGGCATGGACGGCGGCCGGATGCATCAGGTGCGTTCGGACGACCAGCCCCACCGGGGGCGCAAGGGCGGGGAGTTTTAACCTCAAAAACCAGCGGCTTCCCAAAACAGAAAGCCGCTGGTTTTGAGCCTCTGACAGGTCATCCCTTCAAAAGACTGCATATGTTTCCTATTTATTTGCCGACGCGCCTGAGCCTTTGCACCCGTTCCTCCACATTCTTCTGAAATTCCTCAGCAGCATTTCCGCTTCGCTCCCTAGCCTTACGGCGGAACGGGCGACAATTTTATTGCCCTTTGGTCGTGGAAATCTGACTGTACGGCTGCGTGATTCTCCTCAACCCA
>JAJQFX010000241.1 GCA_021200895.1 Clostridiales bacterium
TAGGGGGAGGGTTCTTAGGGAGGGGCGAGGCCCCGAAGCCCCTCCTTAAGCCGCCCTCTTTCCCCCCTTTCTCGGCGGAGCGAGAAAGGGGGCCCGCCCGGAGGGCAAGCCGTTGTTCATTGAAAGAACCATATCTAAGGAACGCACCCTGCCAGGAGGGGCAAGTCGTTGTATCTCAGGAGATTCCACCCTGAGGGATTTCTTTGGCATATTTCATCGAAAAGTTGATTCCCGTACCACGGAAATCAACTTTTCTTGACAGCCAGCGCAAACTCCGATAAAATAGAACCGCAGTATCTGATACATGAAGGAAGCTGAATTATGGCTGCACGAAAGCAAGCGAAGCCCGCTTATAACAACGAATCCATCTCCGCCCTGAAGGGAGCCGACCGGGTGCGCAAGCGCCCCGGCGTCATCTTCGGCTCTGACGCCCTGGAGGGCTGCCAGCACGCGGTGTTTGAGATCCTGTCCAACGCCATCGACGAGGCCCGGGAGGGCCACGGCGACCTCATCATCGTCACCCGTTACGAGGATAAGTCGGTGGAGGTGGAGGACTTCGGCCGGGGCTGCCCCGTGGACTGGAACAGCAGCGAGGGCCGCTACAACTGGGAGCTGGTGTTCTGCGAGCTGTACGCCGGGGGCAAGTACGACCAGGACAGCGGCGAGAACTACGAGTACTCCCTGGGCCTGAACGGCCTGGGCAGCTGCGCCACCCAGTACGCCAGCGCCTACTTTGACGCCACCATCTACCGGGACCAGAAGAAGTACACCCTCCACTTTGAGCGGGGGGAGAACGTTGGCGGCCTCCATGCGGAGGACGCCCCCCGGCACAAGACCGGCTCCAAGTTCCGCTGGCTCCCCGACCTGGACGTGTTTACCGACATTGACATCCCCCTTTCCTACTACCAGGACGTGCTGAAACGCCAGGCGGTGGTGAACGCCGGCGTCACCTTCCGGCTGCGGAACCAGGTGGGCGGCAAGTTTGAAGTCACCGACTTCCGCTATGAAAACGGCATTGTGGACTACGTCACCGAGCTGGCGGGGGACAACGCCCTGACCACCCCCGCCTTCTACCAGGCGGAGCGGAAGGGCAGAGACCGGGAGGACAAGAAGGAGTACAAGGTGAAGCTCAGCGCCGCCTTCGTCTTTTCCAACACGGTGCAGCTGGTGGAGCACTATCACAACTCCTCCTGGCTGGAGCATGGCGGCTCCCCGGAGAAGGCCATGCGCTCCGCCTTCGTCTCCGTCTTTGACGGCTACCTGAAAAAGCAGGGGAAGTACAACAAGGGGGAGGCCAAGGTCACCTGGAACGACATTCAGGACTGCATCATCTTCGTCTCCAACAACTTCTCCACCCAGACCAGCTATGAGAACCAGACGAAAAAGGCCATCAATAACCGCTTCGTCCAGGAGGCCATGACCGAGTTCCTCCGCTCCAGCCTGGAGGTCTACCTCATCGAGAACCCCCTGGACGCGGAGAAGGTGGCCGGGCAAATCCTGGTGAACAAGCGCAGCCGGGAGACAGCGGAGAAGGCCCGGCTGAACATCAAGAAGAAGCTGTCCGGCAACATGGACATCTCCAACCGGGTGCAGAAGTTCGTAGACTGCCGCACCAAGGATGTTTCCCGCCGGGAGCTGTATATCGTGGAGGGCGACTCCGCCCTGGGGGCCTGCAAGTTGAGCCGGGACTCCGAGTTCCAAGGCATCATGCCCATCCGGGGCAAGATTTTGAACTGTCTGAAAGCGGACTACGCCCGCATCTTCAAGAGCGACATCATCACCGACCTGCTGCGGGTCATGGGCTGCGGCGTGGAGCTGACCGGCGGCAAGCAGCGGGCAAAGGATTTGGCGGAGTTCGACCTGGACAACCTGCGGTGGAACAAAATCATCCTCTGCACCGACGCCGATGTGGACGGCTACCAGATACGCACCCTGCTGCTGACCATGCTGTACCGGCTGACCCCCACCCTGATTAAAGAGGGCTATGTGTACATTGCCGAGTCCCCCCTGTTTGAAATCACCTATCAGGACAAGACCTGGTTCGCCTACTCCAACAAGGAGCGGGACGACATTCTGGAGCGGGATTTGAAGGGGAAGAAGTACACCATTCAGCGCTCCAAGGGCCTGGGCGAGAACGAGCCGGACATGATGTGGCTCACCACCATGAACCCGGAGACCCGGCGGCTCATCAAGGTCATGCCGGAGGACGTGGAACCCACCACCCAGATGTTCGACCTGCTGCTGGGGGACAATCTGGCGGGCCGGAAGGAGCATATCGCCGCCCACGGACACGAGTTTCTGGATTTGGCGGATTTGTCGTGATTTTGCAAAGAACTGCCCTCTGCGACACGCAGAGGGCAGTTCTTTATTTCACCAGCCTAAACCAGCGGCATACCATGTTTGTCTCTCATGGCGCCGATGGCAATCATAATGATGTCCACAATCCATCCTATCCCATAGCATCCAAAGGTGAGGAGCCAGATGATACCGGTACCGGTCTTGCCGAGATAGAAGCGATGTACCCCCAGGCCGCCCAAGAAGATGGCCAGCAGCAGAGCGACCATCTTGCTTTTGGCCGGATAAGCAACGCCGCCTGCTACGTTTCTGTTCTGATTGATATTTTCATTCGTGTTCGTGATGTTAATGACCGGCTGCTGGGCAGACTGCTCCTGCTTGAAGTTCTTCGTCGGAACGCCGCAGTAGGGACAGACAACGGCCTCTGCGTCGATTTCTTTGCCGCATTTGCTGCAGAACATAGTTTTCTCTTTCGGCTTTAGGTTGTCGGTTGCGACACCGCAATACGGACAAACAACAGCTTCGTCATCTATTTCTTTCCCGCACTTTGCACAAAACATATCGGATTCCCTCTTTCTGTCATCTTACCCCTTGGTTTTGGGTTCTCATCGCTACTATAGCATGGTTTTTCGCCTGTGTCAATACTTTAAAGTATTATTTTTAATATCTATAGTTTCTTGAAGTAGGGAACATAATACCTTAAAGTAGGATAAAAAGAGGTGACTGTATGACAAGGGAAGAATTGATGCAGCGTACCGCGTCTAATATCCGTCACCTGCGCAAGGCGAAAAGCCTAAGCCAGGAGCAGCTCGCTTTGGAGGCTGGACTGAATCCTGCTTTTTTGGGCCACATTGAGCGATGCCTCAAATGCCCCACAATAGATACCCTGAACAAAATCGCAACAGCGCTGGATGTTCCCCTGTCTGTGTTGGTGACGTTTCCTGATGAACAAGCCTCCCCGCAGGGGAATCAAATGCAAGCGGAGCAAATTGCCGCCGCGATTTCCACCGTATCCTCGGAGGACGCTTCCAAAATTCTTGAAATCGTGCTGGATATTGTCGCTCTAATACAAAAATCAAAGGAGTGAACAGACAGAACCCTGTCCGTTCACTCCTTGCTTATGCATTTGTATCCGCCCCCGTCAGTTGACGAACAGGAAGCTCCGCTTCTCGAAGTAAATGCGGTTCAGGACGTACAGCACCACGGTCGTCACCAGGGAGCTGATGGTGGATATATCCCCGGCGAAGCTCCCCAGCGCCAGGCTGGAGGCGAGTACATAGAGCAGAGACACGGCGACGCTGGCCAGCAGGAAGCAGAGGTACAGGGTCGGCCCCTTCTGCTTATAGCCGGACAGCTGGAAGCGGACGTAAATCGCCGCCACCGCCAGGGCCAGGCACAGCAGGCCGTCGATGATGTCCAGCGGCCGCAGCATGGGGAACATGGCGTACACGTCCGACACATAGTCGCCATAGGCCATGCCGGTGAGCAGGCCCAGCCCCGCGCCCAGGTTGCTCAGCGCCGCCAGGAACAGCTGCACCCAGATGACGAACTTGAACCCCTTCCGGGGGGGCCGGGGGGGGGCCGGCGGCTCCCAGCCGCTCTGGGGAGCCTGGCTGTTC
>JAJQFX010000026.1 GCA_021200895.1 Clostridiales bacterium
TTCGGCGGCATCGTCATATGGTTATAACACCACTGACTTAAAGTCTAATTTTTCATTTTTCGGGTCCAGTTTTTTTTGACTAGTGCACCCCCCCCCCAAAAAACAATCCACCCCCGACAGCAGGCGTTCCCGCCTGCCGCCGGGGGTGGTGCTTTATGAATCCTGATTCGTGGCGCAGAGCCGCCGGATGTCCCCGCACAGCTGCTCCACCGCCGCCGGGTCGGTGGCCCAGGAGGTGCAGAACCGGACGGCGCTGTGGGCCTCGTCCACCCGCTGCTGGTAGGAGAAGCCGTAGGACTTGGCCAGCTCCGTCAGCACCCCGTCCGGCAGAATGGGGAACAGCTGGTTGGTGGTGTTTTCCACCAGGAAGGGGACGCCAGATGCCCGGAAGGTCTCCCGCAGCCGGTCGGCCAGGCGGTTGGCGTGGGCGGCGATTTCCTCATAGGTGCCGTCCTCAAAGAGGGCCAGGAATTGCAGCCCCAGCAGCCGCCCCTTGGCCAGCATCCCGCCCCGCTGCTTGATGACGTAGCGGAAATCCTGTTTCAGGTCGGGGTGCGTCAGCACCACCGCCTCTCCGAACAGGGCACCCACCTTGGTGCCGCCGATGTAGAAGGCATCGGTGAGCCGGGCCAGGTCGGCCATGGTCACGTCGTTGCCCCGGGCGGTGAGGCCGTAGCCCAGCCGCGCCCCGTCCACATAGAGGTACAGCCCCCACCTCTGGCAGGCGGCGGAGATGGCCTCCAGCTCCGCCAGGGTGTACAGCGTCCCCAACTCCGTGGGGTGGGAGAGGTACACCATCTTCGGCTGGACAGTGTGCTCGAAGCTTTCGTTCTCCACATGGGCGCGGCAAGCGCCCTCGATTTGTCCGGCGGTGATTTTCCCGTCCCCGCTGGGCAGGGCCAGCACCTTGTGGCCGCAGGCCTCGATAGAGCCGGTCTCATGGACGTGGATGTGGGCGCTCTCCGCCGCCAGCACCCCCTGATAGGTGCGCAGCGCCGCGGAAATCACCGTCAGGTTGGCCTGGGTGCCGCCCACCAGGAAGTGAACGGCGGCCTCCGGCGCATGGCAGAGGCCCCGCAGCAGCTCCGCCGCCGCCTGGCAGTAGGGGTCCTCCCCGTAGCCCACGGTCTGCTCCAGGTTGGTCGCCACCAGCTTCTCCAGCACCTTCGGATGGGCGCCCTCGTTATAGTCGCAGTTGAATTGCAGCATTTGTCTGTTCCTTCCTCTCAAAAAATGCAGCCGTCTGCGATGGCAGGCGGCTGCATGATGGTTTATTCCTCGGTTTTGGACTCTGCGGAGACGGTCTCCTGCGCCGGCTCCTCAGCGGGGGCTTCCTCCTTGACCTCCTCCTGGGCGGGGGCGAAGTCCGCCGGGTCATAGGTGGTGGCGCCGTCCTTGCCGTGGCAGTTCTTCCACTTCTTGCCGGAGCCGCAGGGGCAGGGGTCGTTGCGGCCAATGCGGTTCTGCTTGACGATGGGGACGCGCTTGGGCTTCTCCGCCTCGTTCTCGGCCACATGGTCCACCTTGCCGTGGGTCTCGGCCCCTTTCAGGCCGGGGTTGACGTCGCCAGTGGTGATGCCTGCGGTGCGGGCGTCGGTGGCGGCGTTGGTGTAGCCGCCCTCGGAGCCGTGGGACTCCCGGGTGACCCGGGCCACTGCCCGGCGCTCCACCTGGCGGTGACGGACGCGGGCCACGAAGATGCGGCGCACCGTCTCCTCCTGGATGGCCAGCATCATCTGCTCAAACATATCGAAGCCTTCCCGCTTGTAGGCCACCACCGGGTCCTCCTGGCCGTAGCTCTTCAGGCGGATGGACTGCTTCAAATCGTCCATGATGTCCAGATGCTCCATCCAGTACTCGTCCACCACACGGAGCAGCATGACCCGTTCCAGCTCCCGCATCAGGTTCTCGCCCAGCGCCTTCTCCTTCTGCTCGTAGATGTCGAAGGCGCGGGCCTTGACCTCCTCAATGAGTTCGGCAAGCTTCTTAGCGGCGATTTCCTCGTCGGTGTAGACCAGCTCCTCGTTGGTCAGGAACACCATGCGGTAGGGGGCGGTGGCGTCGGCAAAGTCGGCGGCGGAGATGGTGTCATTCTCGCCCACCTTGCCCATGATGCTGCGGGTGATGCTGTCGGTGATCATCTGGAGGATGTCGGGCTTCAGGTTTTCGCCGTTCAGCACCTTCCGGCGGTCAGCGTAGATGACCTCACGCTGGGTGTTCATCACGTCGTCATAATCCAACACGTTCTTCCGGATTTGGAAGTTGCGGGACTCCACCTTCATCTGGGCGTTCTCGATGGCCTTGGTGAGCATCTTGGCGTCGATGGGGGTGTCCTCCTCCACCTTGAGGGAGGTCATCATCTTCTGGAGGCGCTCAGAGCCGAACAGGCGCAGCACGTCGTCCTCCAGGGACAGGTAGAAGCGGCTCTCGCCGGGGTCGCCCTGACGGCCGGAACGGCCGCGCAGCTGGTTGTCGATACGGCGGGACTCGTGGCGCTCGGTGCCCAGGATGAACAGGCCGCCCACTTCCTTGACCTTCTCCGCCTCCACGGCGATTTCTTCCTTGTACTTCTTCTGGTTCTCGGCGTACTGGCGGCGGGCCTCCAGCACGTCCTCATTGTTGGTCTCGGCGTAGCCGGTGGCCTCGTTGATGACGTCGCTGTTGAACCCGGCCTTCCGCAGGTCGGCCTTGGCCAGGTATTCCGCGTTGCCGCCCAGCATAATATCGGTACCACGGCCGGCCATGTTGGTGGCGACGGTGACGGTGCCCAGCTTACCGGCCTGGGCGATGATTTCCGCTTCCTTCTCGTGGTTCTTGGCGTTCAGCACGTTATGGGGGATTTTGCGCTTGCGCAGCATTTTGGACAGGCGCTCCGACTTCTCGATGGACACGGTGCCCACCAGGACGGGCTGGCCCTTCTCGTACCGGGCGGCGATTTCCTCCACGATGGCGTTGAACTTGCCCTGCTCGGTGGTGTAGACCACGTCGGGCTGGTCGATACGAATCACCGGCTTGTTGGTGGGAATCTCCACGATGTCCAGGTTATAGATGGAGTTGAACTCGTCCTCCTCGGTCGTGGCGGTGCCGGTCATACCGGACAGCTTGTTGTACAGGCGGAAGAAGTTCTGGAAGGTGATGGTGGCCAGGGTCTTGGACTCGTTGGCGACCTTCACGCCCTCCTTGGCCTCGATGGCCTGGTGCAGGCCCTCGTTGAACCGGCGGCCATACATCAGACGGCCGGTGAACTCGTCCACGATGATGACCTGGTTGTCCTTGACGATATAGTCAATGTCCTTCTTCATCACGCCGTGGGCCCGGATGGCCTGGTTGATGTGATGGTTCAGGGTGGTGTTCTCCTCATCGGCCAGGTTCTCCACCTGGAAGAACTTCTCCGCCTTGGCGATGCCGGCCTCGGTCAGGGTGGCGCTCTTGCGCTTCTCCTCCACCACATAGTCATAGGTCTGGCTGATGAGGTTGCCGTCGTCGTCCTCGCCGTCGATTTCCTTATTGTCGGTCTCGGCAATGACGTAGCAGCGCAGGCTCTCGGCGAACTGGTTCGCCATCTGGTACAGCTTGGTGGATTCCTCGCCCCGGCCGGAGATGATCAGGGGGGTACGGGCCTCGTCGATGAGGATGGAGTCCACCTCGTCCACGATGGCGAAGGACAGCTCCCGCTGCACCACGTCCCGGTCATAGACGGCCATGTTATCCCGCAGGTAATCGAAGCCAATCTCATTGTTGGTGCCGTAGGCGATGTCGGCGTCATAGGCGGCCTTCCGCTCGGCCTTGGTCAGGCCGTGGACGATAAGGCCCACGCTGAGGCCCAGGAACCGGTAGACCTTGCCCATCCACTCGGAGTCACGCTTGGCCAGGT
>JAJQFX010000247.1 GCA_021200895.1 Clostridiales bacterium
GGGTGCTTTCTGCCCCTGGGTGCGGGGGGTGCGCTTTTCACTGGCCATCGCTGTTCCTCCTTTCCGCTGACGTGCTCACGGGTGCGGGGCTATGCCTCCCATTTGTAGCCGTAGCCCCAGACAGTGGTGATGTAGGTGGGGGTGGTGGGGTCATCCTCCACCTTCAGCCGCAGGCGGCGGATGTTCACGTCCACGATTTTCACCTCGCCGTAGTAATCCCGGCCCCAGACGGCCTCCAGGATTTCCTCACGGGACAGGGCCTTGCCGGGGTTCTCCATCAGCAGCTTCATGACGGTGTACTCCACCTGGGTCAGCTTGATGCGCTGGCCGTTCTTCTCCAGGGTGCGGTTGCGGGTGTTCAGCCGGAAGGGAGGCGAACTGAGTTCTCCGCTCCGGGGCGGGGTGGTGTCAGTGCCGTCCCCGATGCGGCGGTACAGGGCATCCACCCGGGCGGTCAGCTCCGCCGGGGAGAAGGGCTTGGTCACATAGTCGTCCGCGCCGGTCATCAGGCCGGTGACCTTGTCCATCTCCTGGGAGCGGGCGGTGAGCATGATGATACCCACCTTCTTGCCGCTGGCCCGGATGCGGCGGCAGACCTCGAAGCCGTCGATGCCCGGCAGCATCACGTCCAGCAGGGTCAGGCGGATGTCCGGGTTCTGCTTCATCAGCTCCAGCGCGTCCTCGCCGGAGGCGGCCTCCACCGTCTGATAGCCCGCCCGCTGCAAATTCAGCACCACAAAGGAGCGGATGCTGTCTTCATCTTCCAGAACAAGTACCTTACGCATATAGAAATCCTCCGATGTTGGTTGTGGCCCCTTCGGGGCGGGAGCTGTTGACTGTTGGCTGTTAGCTGTTAGCCGTTAGCGGCGGCGATGAAATCCGCCGGGTTTCCCCGCTCCAGTAGGGGCGCACAGTGTGCGCCCGCCCGGCTGCTTCTTTGACAGGGTTCAGGGGGGACAAGGGCAGATGGGGCAGGTATGCGTGCTTCCCAAAGCCAGCACAGGAATCGGCACGCTCACGGGCGCACACTGTGCGCCCCTACTGGCTTCGGGCGAGGCTGCATGATCAGCCGTTCGTTGTTTGTGGCTAAAAGCTAATAGCTAACAGCTAACAGCTCCCCTGACTAATCCTCCGCCCAATTCGTCTCGATGAGGCGGAACATCCCCTCCAGCGCGGCCTTATCCAGCAGGCCGTACTCCGCCGCGCTGTCGTACACCTTGGCGGAGTAGGCGGCGGCGCTGTCCTCCGCCAGGGAGAAGCGCTCGTCCGCCACGGCCCGCTCCGTCCGGTTGGTGCCAGTGTTCTTGTAAATGGCGAAGAGGGGGAAGGGGTCGCTGTCCGCGTCCTCCTGATAATAGAACAGGATGCCCCGCTCCACGGTGTTGCCGCTGGTGGTGTCCGACCGAACCAGGGAGAGGCGGGACAGCCACTCCTCCGGCAGCACAAGATACCATCCGTCCGTACCATTATAATAGGTCACGGTGGACAGCTCGGACGCCCCGGACAGGTCATATTCCTGCCACAGCAGGGCGTAAAAGGTGTCGGTGCTGTCCTCATCCAGGTTATTCATCAGCACGGGGAAGGGCAGCTCCCAGATGCCGTCGCCGTCGATGTCCTGGTCGTTGGCCAGGTAGTAGTGGAGGGTGGAGGAGTCGCCGGTGTGCTCGTTCAGAGCCACAGAGGTAAAGACGCCGTCCACCAAGGCGAAAATGTCGGTGATTTGGTCGCTGTTGCTGTTCTCGTCCGCGGCGGAATCGGCCACATAGCCGGAGACGAACAGCGCCGCCTCCCCGCCGGACAGCACGCCGGTGCGCACATGGTCAATGGAGCTGAGGCTCTGGGACAGGGGAGCCATCCCCGCCAGCACCATACGCTGCTCCTGGCAGACGTAATACTGGGCCTGCTTCTCGGTGGTGTCCGTGGCGGCGCTTTGCAGCACCACCACCTCGCTGACGCCGTCGGCATCCAAGTCCACCACGGCGTAGCGGGAATAGGTGGTGAAGTCCATCATCTGCACGGCGGCCCCCTCCTCCACGGAGTAGGCCGACAGGGTGTAGACCGAGCTGGAAATCTGCCAACTCGCCAGCAGCTCCTTCACGGAGTCCACCCCGCCGTCCAGCTGGCAGAAGGTGACGGAGTTGATGGCGGTGCCCTGGCCCTCGATGGTGGTCAGCAGGCTGTACTCCCCGTCCTTGCTCTGCTGGTACAGGCAGATTTTCAGGGGATTCTCCCCGCCGTCCGCGTCCCGGAAGAAGGCCACGGCCTCATCCAGGCCATCCCCGTCCAGGTCTACCACGGAGACGGGCTGGGTGGTGTCCCCCTTCAGGGGGGAGACGTATTCATAGCCGCTGTTCAGGGCCTCCTGGAGGCAGGTCTCCAGGCTTTCATATTCTTCGCTGGCCTGGGGGAGGCGGTAATAGTCCTCCGGGGAGCTGACGGTGGTGCTGCATCCGGTCAGCAGCAGGGCCAGGGTCAGGCACGCCGGCAAAAGGGCGGTTCGGCGCAAGGAGCGTCACCTCTTTCCATAGGGGGATACCGTCCCGGCCCGGGGCCGGAGCGGGAAACTGTCTGAATTGTATTATATCACAACAGACGGAAAAAGCCTATCTCTTTTTGCGCCGGAGTTATGAAATTATTTTAAAACTTTAGCGGGGTGGGCCGCGCTGCCGGGGTACAGACCTGCGAAAAATTATTTTTCCGAACCTTGCATTTCCGGGGGGATTGTGGTACCATGATTTTGTACCGGAAAGCACGGTATAAAAAGGAAAAAAACAGCCGGGCGGCCCCCGCCGCCCCAATGGAAGGAGAAACTGTATGAAGCACACATGGAAACGTCTGCTCTCGCTGGCGTTGGCGCTGGCCCTGTGCCTGGGGCTGCTGCCGACGGCGCTGCTGACAACGGAGGCCGACGCGGCGGACATTGTCTATTATGACAATGTGGACGACGTAGCGGAACTCGTTCGGGAGGCTATGGTAAGCCGCACCGAAACAGTTTCGTTCTACTATACTTATTACACGGAAACCTATGATTCGTCATTGCTTTCTGACCTTGCCAACGAAATTGCCGACACCGCTATGGAGCATACCGGCGTGGCAAATGAGGGAGATTACCTGGCATGGCAAGGGGCCGCGTGGAAAGTCAATTTCCCGTCGATAGTGGGTGATGGCAAAGGGAATTACAAGTTTCAAATGATTTATACCTTCACCGAATACTACACAACCGCAGAGCAGGAGGCGGAATTAGCCGCCGCGCTGGAAACGGCCATTGCATCTTTGGATTTGGATTCCAAATGTGACTATGATAAGGTGAAGGCCATCCATGATTACATTTGTGCGAATGTCACCTATGATTATACCAATCTAAATGACGACACCTACAAATTGAAGTACACGGCCTACGCCGCCCTCATCAACGGTACCTCTGTGTGCCAGGGCTATGCGACGCTGTTCTACAGAATGGCGCTGATGGCCGGTCTGGATGTCCGCTATGTCGGCGGAACGGCCACAAACACTGCGGGGAACACAGAAGCCCACGGCTGGAACATCGTGAAGATAGGCGACACCTATTATTACATCGATTTGACGTGGGATGATGGCACGAACAGCGAGAAATACTTCCTGAAGGGTTCCACCACCTTCAGCGCTGACCACTTCTTAGATTCCGATTACACAACCACCGCATTCACCACCGCCTATCCTGTGTCTACCACTGATTACGACACAAGCACGGAACACTCCTGGGGAACGCCCACCTTCAACTGGGCGGAGGATTTGACCAGCGGTATGTGCGGCACCGGCCCCTACAAGTTCGTCTCCTACACCTCCGG
>JAJQFX010000011.1 GCA_021200895.1 Clostridiales bacterium
TGTTATACTGATTCTTATGAGAGACAGAGAGGTGGCAGGTCATGCGCACAGCCATTGTAGAGGATGAACGCCCGGCGGCGGAGCGGCTGGGGCAGTATTGCGCCAACTATGAGGCAGAAACCGGACGGCATATTGTGACGGATACCTTTGCCGACCCGGCGGCCTTTCTGGAGCAGTACAGCCCCGCCTATGACCTGGTGCTGCTGGACATTCAGATGCCGGGCATGAACGGGATGCGCCTGGCAGAGCGCCTCCGGGAGATGGACAGCAAGGTGCTGATTGTCTTTGTCACCAACATGGCCCAGTACGCCGTCCAAGGCTACCAGGTGGCGGCGCTGGATTTTATCCTGAAGCCCATCTCCTACTTCCAGTTTTCCAGGATGATGGATCGGGCGTTTCGCTGCCTGGAGCAGCGCAACCCCGCCAGCCTGATCGTGACCTCAAAGCGGGACACCTACCGTATCCCTGTTGCTGACATTTGCTACATCGAGTCCCAGAACCACAAGCTGCTGATCCACAGGGAGGGCGGCGTGCTGGAGGCGTGGACGGCCCTTTCCGCTGTGGAGGAGAGCCTGCCCCCGCGCCAGTTCTCCCGGGTCAACGCGGGGATGCTGGTGAATCTGGGGAAGGTGGCCGGGGTGCAGCGGGATAACGTGCAGCTCCTGTCCGGGGAGGAGCTGCCCATCGCCCGCCGCCGGAAGAAGGAGTTCTGCGCGAACCTGGCCTATTATTATGGGGAGAAGTCCTATGTTTGATATTACCGTTTTATTTTCCTCCTATAAAATTCAATTTGCGCTGGAGCTGATGGCGGCCCTGGCCATCGTCACCGGCACCCTGAAACGGCGTAGCCACTTCGGGTGGCGGGTGCTGCTGGGGGCGCTGGGGGTATTGGCGGTGGCCACGCTGCTGCCGGTGCTGTGGAGCGATGCGGCCTATATGTCGCTGCTGTTTCTGGTGATTTTTGTCTCCAGCCTGTTCGCCCTCCACCTCTGCTTCCAGGAGCCGGTGCAAAACCTGTTCTTCTGCGGCATGATTGCCTACACCACCCAGCACCTGGCCTATCAGACCTATAACTTCCTGATGACCATCAGCGGCCTGAGCAAGTACGGCGATATGTACCGGGAATCCGCCCTCAGCGACGCCACCCCTCTGACCCTGCTGCTCTACGCTGTCAGCTACGGGCTGATTTACTGGGGAATTTGGGTGCTGGTGTCCTACCTGATGTACAGCGAGGAGAATCTGGATATTGGCGGCTTCTCTGCCCGGCTAGGGCTGTCCTTCGTCATCGTGCTGGTGGATGTGGTGCTGAACGCGGTGTTGGTGTTCCATGTGGATACGGAAACGGCGCTGCCGGTGGTGGTGGAGGTGGTGACCTATGTGCAGAGCGTGCTGTGCTGCGCCCTGGCCATGGCGATTCAGTTCACTCTGCTGCAAAAGGAATCCGCCATCCACGAGGCCGCCGAAATCAAGCGCCTCTGGCAGCTGGACCGGGCCATGTACGAGCGGTTCCGGGAGAGCAATGAACTCATCAACATCAAGTGCCACGACCTGAAACAGCAGATTCAAGCCCTGCGGCGAAACGGAGGCACCCTCAACCATGCGGCGCTGGACGAGCTGGAGCGGGAAATCTCCGTTTACAGCCGAAAAATCGAGACGGGCAACCAGATTCTGGATACTATCCTTGAAGAACAGAATATGCAGTGCGAACGCGAGCATATCACCTTTATCTGCATCGCCGCAGGCAGCGAGCTGGGCTTCCTGTCCACGGAGAGCCTGTGCTCCCTCTTCGGCAACGCCATCAGCAACGCCATCGAGGCGGTGAAGAAGGTGGACGACCTGGAGAAGCGGGTCATCTATCTGAACGTCTCCCGCCGGCGGGACATGATTTTCATTCATGTGGAAAACTATTGTGTGGACGCAAACCGGCTGGTATTCAAAAACGGCCTGCCCCAGACCACCAAGGAGGACAAGGAGTGTCACGGCTACGGGATGCGCTCCATGCAGCTGATGGCGGAAAAGTTGGGCGGCGGACTGGACGCCCATATCCAGGAGGATATGTTCCATCTGAATATTTTCCTGCCTGTGACGGAGAATGCGTAGGCGGTGCAGTAAGCGGTTTTGTATATTCCATGTGTATTTCTCAAACAGCACCCTCCTTATTTGCGCAAGCGTCCCAGCCATTTAAGGCAGCCAGTCCGAATTTGCTTCGGGTTGGCTGCCTTTTATAGCGGTATAAACATCAGGGGACTATATCATCCACTCCATCCCTGACCTGCTCCAGCATCCACTTGGCAAGCTCCTGGAACAGCGCTCTGTTCTCCTCATCCATCGGAGACCATTTCCACATAAGCGGCCATTGCAGCGGACACGTCGGCGGCAGTCATCTCTACCTCCGGCTATTCAGGCAAAAATCAGAGGAAGGAGAAGAACAGCTCGACCATCCGCAAAATGCGTGGCAGGAAAACTATCAACGCTTTAAGGATTTCGTTAAGAAACTGAAACCCATCTGCGCCAACAGATGGGATGAGGGCGGTCGTTTTTTTCATTTGTTCCCATCTTGCAAATACAGTTCCCGGATACCGGCGTCCAGATGGTATTGAATCAATGCGGCCAGGATGTGTTTACCCAGCCCCTTATTCCAATAGCTGCTTTCGCAAATATCAATGCCTAGTGTGTTGTGCCTGCCGTCCTTTACCCAGTGGTAATCTGAGTCGATGCAATAGGTATTCACCCGGCCGATATGGATACCATCGGCGTCTGCCTCAAACTGCCAGCGGTGTTCACTGTCCGGTTTCGCTGCAACTTCTTGGACAACATTCAGCATCTCAGCCCGGTAGAGTTGAGGGTCGATAGGCTCTATTGGCTCGTCTGGAGCATCCCAATCGCCCCAGGCGGTTTCCTCCGTCAGCCAGCGGATGCGGTCTGGAATATCACGCTCCGTCAGATCCCGAAGGACGATTTTTTATAGTTGTATGCAAACATTGGGAATTATTCCCTCTCACTCCCGGAAGGAGTATATTAAACAAATTTGCATGGGCGGCTTCGCTCTGGCTATTTCTATTCTTTTCATTATTCAGATGGCGTAGGCTATCTGATTGTTTGTTGTCATTGTGTTGCCAGGGGCAATCCGGCTCTTACAGCCTAGCGGCAATGTCAGATGCGCTGTAAAGCATACGCAGAATCGTCACCTTACTGTCGCCGACCACATAAAACGCCGAATAGTTGTCCACCAGCAGTTGGCGGATGCCCTGCTCCCGTTCAGGCCGAGACGCCAGCGGCGACCACCGTTCCGGCAGAATTTCTTGGGATTCAATCTGATAATGTTTCATGTATGTCTGCGGATTTAGCAGAGTGTGGCAAGCTACAAAGAAGGGAGTGATTAATCTGACTTATACCACTTTCATGGACCGGTCGGCGAAGTAGATCGTCAGCTACGTATAAATTAAGCTCCAATCCTGCCGCCCGATCCATTTTCGTGTAATGTCTACCATGCCGAACCCATTTCACTGGGCTTCGGTTGTTTTTTAGGGAGCGGTGATAAGAATTTCGTGTTCTGCCCCCGGATATGCGTTTTAGTCTTTCATCTCCCGTCGACAGATGAACGCCAAAAACCGGGGCCTATGGTTCGGAATATCGTAGACACCGGAATGGATTATGTTGGACACGGCCCGATTGCGCTTGTCAGTGAGCATGACGGCAGAGAGGATATATTGTTTGCCGCCCACGATGTCTACGGAAACTTGATAGGGATTTGCAAGAAATGCTTAGGGAACCTCTGAATAAATGGACGAGAGCGGATTGCGAGGAAATTTGCGTCA
>JAJQFX010000188.1:0-29207 GCA_021200895.1 Clostridiales bacterium
TACAGCACCGACCCCTGGAACAAAGGCACGAAGGTCTATATCGTCGAAAAGTAAGGAGGCTTTGAAAATGAAATCTGTACTCTACATCACCGGCAATCGGAACGGCTATAGCCCCGACCAGTGTGGCCGGACGCTCACCGTGGCGGAACTCATCGAATATCTGGAGCAGTTCGATGGCGATCTGCCTGTCTATCTGAACAACGACAACGGCTACACTTTCGGCTCCATCCAGGAGGGGGACATCCTGGAGGACGAATATTGCGAGGAGGACTGAATATGAAAATGGCGAACGCTAAGGGCGAGGAAATCTACTATAACCCCGTCGAGAAGAATGGGAAGCTGGTGTGGGTGGTGAAGGGCATCGGCTCCACGGTGGTGATTGGCCGTGACCGGCAGAAGCGCAAGAGCCGCACCTTCACCCAGGAACACCAGGCGCAGGCGTACATTGACCGGCATGGTTTCCGGGCGGTCTAAGCTCAGGCTTTTTTCCAGCGGAAAAAACAGCGCAGAGCGGCGGCGGGCATGTAACTTTACCCCGCCGCCGCTTTCGTCCCGCCACGGGGCGCACAGGCGGCCACGGGCGGCAAAGAAGGACAGGGCGTGAAACCCTGTCCTTCCTTTTGTTTTTATCTGCGAGAGGTCTGTTTCAGACGAATCCAGGTTGCCCCGGTGCTTGTCCTACCGTAGCCGCCGCTCTCTTCCTGGATGGTGAGGCGGGTGCCACGGGGGACGGTGCCGACGATCCTGGTGGCCTGGGCGGGTGCCTCTCTGATGGGGGCCACCGCCACGGTGACCGCCACCTCGTAGGGCGTGAACTCAGGCTCCGTCTCCACGGGCGGGGCCTCTACGGCCTCAGCCTCCACCGCCTGGGCGGTTTCCTCTGCCTGAATCGTGGCATCTTCCTGGACGGCCTCAGCCTCTACGGCCTCCGTGGCCTGGGCGGTTTCCTCAGCGGTCTGAGTGGTGGTTTTCTTTCTTGCCATGTTGCTTTCCCCTTTCTGAATCATCGCATGGCGGGAACGGGCAGTGACTGCAGTCTCTGTCGCAGTGCTTCTCCCCGTCCCAGGTCGCCAGGGCGTGAATCCAAATGATAATTAGTGCGATTGCGAGGACGGCCTGCACTCTGGCACCCCCTTATGTTTTGGAGAGGTAGGTGCTGGAGCAGAAGCCGGTGTACTGGATGCCCTTGTAGGTGAACTGGACGTAGAGCCACTTCACCCCGTTGGCCGTGGTGTAATAGCCGTAGTTCTTCACCAGAGTTCCTTTCGGAATGGTCACCATGACACTCTTGCCGGTTCCGGCCCCGATCCTGACATTCAGGTTGGCGGTGGCCTTGTAGGTGCCAGCGACGCTGGTGTTGAAGGACTGGGCATCGTCCGTGGCCACCTTTTTGGTGGTGGTGCTGGTGCTGCTGCTGGAACTGGAGGAGGAGCTTGTCCCGGCGTAGGTGTCGTAGTATTTCTGGCCGTAGTTCGCACGAGCGGTCTGGACACTGGTGCCGGTGTTGGCAGGCTTCTCAAATTTCAGCAGGACGGCGTTGGAAGCCTCCAGGACGCTGGTGGCGCTTTTCAGCGTAGAGAGGACGCTGGTGTAGCTCTCCGTCAGCTCTTTCATCAGGAAGCCCAGCTGCATGGTCAGGTTGCCGATGGAGGCGTTCTGCGATTCGGCGTAGGCCAGCAGGTTCTTCTTCCTGGTGCTGTACGTCCACTGAGCCAGACCGTAGCCTGCTGAATCCGAAGAGAAGGCGGTGTAGGTGCCATCGTCCACGGCAGCGGTGTAGGAAGCGTCGGTGTAGCCCAGCTTCGTCTGGTAGCCGTTCTGCAGGTTGTTCGGGATCAGGGCGCTCTCTGCGTAGAGGTTGCCCATCAGCCCCGCCACGCCGTAGGCGTTCCCGATCTTGTCCAGCAGGTAGTCCCAGATGGTTTTCGGCTCCGCCGTGGTGGTGGCCGCTGCCTTTGTGGTGGTAGTGCTGCTGCTCTTGAGCAGCTCATTCACCTTTGCCTGAACCGCCGAGTAGTCATACCCGGCTTCAGTCAGGGCAGTCTTCCTTGCGGTGCCGTTGCCCCACTTCCCGTCGATGACTTCCTGGGCGACCTCTTCCACCGACTTCGTGGCCGTAGTGGTAGTGGTGGTTTTGGTGGTGTCATCCGTGGTGTAGGGGCATTGCGCCCAGAACTGCCAGTCGGATGCCTTGTAGGCCGTCTTCACCACGCCGGTGGCGTGGCCCTTTGCTTCGTAGACGTACCCGGCATCGTCGTAGATGCCGACGTGGGTAATCTTCGAGACGCTGGTGCCTTTGAACACCAGCAGGCCGTCCGTTCCGGGGAAGGTGGCGATCTTGCCCTTTGTGGTGGCCGCCGAGTACATCCCGGAGGCACTCTTGTCCTGGGCTGCGTTGTAGGTGGGGGTGGCCGTGTTGCTTGCGCTCCAGAGGTACCCCTTGATCAGCCCCACGCAGTCATGCACCCGCTTGCCGTACTGCGAGGCGAAATCGTCCGCAGTGTAGTTATCCGGGTACTGCTTTTTCTTGCTGGCATAAAGGCTGGCCGAGGCGGTCTGCCCGAAGGTGCCATACCAATAGGGCAGCCCTACCTGGGCTTTTGCGTAGGCCAGCAGGCCGGAGTTGGTTTTTGCCATTGCTTGTTCCTCCTATGTGAATTTATTTAGTGGGAGGCTACCCCTGGGCATCCTCCAGCACTGTTGTGTCTTCGTCCTGGCCGCCCACCAGGACTTCCTTCCCGTCATCCTCCCCGTCTGCGTTGACACGGGGGAAGTCCATGTGGGCTTGCTCTCCCCGGTTGTTTGCGATGGCGTGTTGGACGGAGTTCTTCGCCATCCAGATTGCGCCCCCTGCTGAAAGGGGAACGGTGACCAGGTTGTCGATATAGCTCCAGATGGAAGTGTCGCAGAAGACGATGGTGGTGTATATGGCCATTATGATCATGATGATTATGACCGCCACCCAGGCCACGACCATCACGGCCACAAAGAGGTCTGAAAAGTAGTTGATTGGGCTTTTCTTCAGGGCGGCTTCGACCTTGCCGTCCTTTGGCTTATCCTTCGTCTTCCTCATCAGCGGTTAGCTCTGCGGCCAGCTCTTCCCCGATCTCAATGACCGAGGAGACGGAGGCTGCGTCGATTTTGCCCTCTGTGGTAATGTAGGCGATGATGCTGGCCAGGGCGGTGACCGCACCAGCGATGTCGGAGACGGCTTCCCCGTCCACTCCGAAGATGAGGGCAATGCCCAGGATGACGCCGACTGCTGCTGCCCAGAATTTCCGGCTCGACAGCTTCTTTTTCAAAGTTTCCATGATGTGTTCTTCCTTTCCCGGCTCTCTGGCCGACTTGAATTATTCCCCGTCAGCGCCGTAGAAGTCGTTCTTCGTCAGGCGCTCATCGTAGACCCGATTGATGTTGGCCACGGCGTGGACTGCCCTGCTGTTTGGGTAGTCCGGGTGCAGCTTGCAGTAGTGTTCGTACTCATCTATCACGGTCAGGATTTCGATGAAGTCTTCCCGTGTGTGGCGCTCTTTCCGCATCAGCTCCACGTTGAATCGGAGAATCCGTTCTCTCTGTGAATCGGCGTTCCTCTCATCCTCAACCTGGACTTGCTTCTCCAGACGGGCGTTGGTCTGTTTCTGGGAGCGCTGCACTTCCTGCAGCTCTTTCAGAACATCTGCGTTGATGGCCTTTCCGAGCGCCCTTGCGATGGCGCTCCACGGGTTGATCTTAATCGGCATTATCTGCACTAAGGTCAGCAGGAGGAAAACCCCGCCGCCGCTCCACGAGAGAATCTCTGTGATCGTCATGTGACATCACCTCCCCTCTGGTGGGGTTGCGGGTACACGGTGGCCGTGTACCTGTCGCTGACTTCCTGGATGCGGTCTGCTGCTATGACGGCATCCACCTCCGCCAGCTTTGCGTTCTGTTCCCGAACGATGCAGAGGAGCGTCTCCACCGTGTCGATCAGGAACTCCGTCAACTGTAAGTCGGTCATTTGGCCTCCTATTCTGAATAGAGAATTGGGTGGGCTTTGGCTTCGGCCAGGTCGCCACGGGTCAGGACGAAATTCGCCCAGAGGTTCTCCGTGAAGCGATCCATGTCCACGTGCTTCAGCATGGCCTGGTATGAGGCCACGGTCTGTTCTGCGGATTCCAGGGAGATGAAGCCCTGGTTATATTGGCGCTCGACGCTGGCCAGCCGCCGCTTCATGTGGAGGGTGGTACTCTTTCGGAGCTTGATGTGATCGTCGTAAATCACGCAGCCGACGAACTCCAGCCCATACCGGGCTGGCCGCAGGGCGGTCTTGCTGTTGAACTCCAAAAGCAGCCGGTCATTGAGAAAGCCCTCCATCCGTTTCCCTGTCTCTTTCAGTCTCTCTTTGCTGGTGTCAAAAATGATGATGTCATCCATGTAGCGGATGTACCGTCCGCAGCCCAGTTCCCTCTTTGCGTATTGATCCAGCGGGTCAAGGTAGAGGTTGCCCAGCATATGGGACAAGCCGCCGCCGATGGGGATGCCTACCTCGAAGAGCATATCTGCGTCAGAGACTTCGTCCTGGTTCTCGCACAGCGGCAGTCCGAATGGCCGGGACGGGTTGCAGATGTAATACTCCAAAAGCTCCACGACCTGCCTGTCGCCGATCCGCTTCTCCAGCAGCCGGAGGAGGACTTGATGGTCGATGCGGTAGAAGAATTTCGCCACGTCGAACTTGTAATAATACCAGTCGCCGGGAATGCGCCGGGTGTCTTCCATCCACTGCTTTGCCCGGAGCATGGCCTTGAGTTGGCCCCTGTCCTGAATGCAGGCGTAGGTGTCCGGGATAAAGGTCTTCACGAGCTTGGGGTTGATGTAATCGTAGGCGGCTCTTTGGATGACTTTGCTGGTGTAGTCGATGTAGATAACTTTCCGGGTTTTCGGCGTGTAGACGTAGAAGCTCTTGTACCAGACCTTTGGGATTTCCATCCTCCGAAGCATGGCGCTCATGTCATGGAGGTTGGTTTCCAGGTCGTACTCGAAGCGCAGCACGTCCTGTCTGTCGCTTTTCCCCTTTGCCACTTCCTGTTCCGCCTGCAGCAGTGCGGAGAAGGAGGTCATTTCGTGGTAGGCGTTACGGATTGACATTGACTGTTCTCTTTTCGTGGCGGCTCGGATTTCGGCGGATGCCTACTGTCGGACTTGCGGGGATTGCCGGTGCCTCCGGCCCTCCCACCGCTACTGTTTGACTTTTCTGCCCTCCGAATGGGGAAGGCACGGAGGATGAATCCTTTGCCTCTCGGATTCGGCGCATCGGGTGTGGCTGGTGCGCCTGCTTGACCGGGGAGCCGTAGCCACCTGGCATCTGTCCTTTGGGTCGAGACAGAGCGGAGCGGAAGCCGATGTTCGTGTTGGTGTTCGTCCGGGTGTTGTTGTTGCCGTTGCTGTAGAACACGCCTGCGTTGGTGGTATTCGTGTAATTCCCGCCGCAGTTGAACATCCGCGATATTCATCACCCTACGGTCTATTGGGGGCTGCGGCTATTCTGCCCCCGATAATCTTGCCGATTTCGGCAAGCATGGCCGTCCAGTGCTTGTACTGCTTTGGGGAGATGAACCGCAGCTTGAAGGCGAGGAGGACGTATTTCTTCAGCTTTTTGTTGGCCGTGTCCAGGGTCTGGAGTGTGGTCTTTTTATAATGCTTGTTGTCCGCCTCGATCACCAGCTCCATTTCGGTGTCCATGCAGCGTTTCATATCCGCTGCGAGGCAGAACTTTTCCGCTTTGGGGAAGTTCTGCAGCACCTGGTAGGCGTACAACATCATTTCGATGATTTTCTTCAGCAGGATGGAATCCTGCGGTTCCCATTCGTCGCCGACGTTGCTGGTGAAGGTGTTGGCTACTTCTTTCACGGTTCATCTCCCTTTCTGCAGGTGGTGGGGGTTAGGCGGGTGCTGTCGCACCCGCTGTCAGGCAGCAGGGTGCCAGGTTACAGGGGGGCATAAGCGGAGCGGAAGCCGATGTTCGCGTAGGTGTACGTCCGGGTGCCGTAGTGGCCGCTGCTGAAGAACACGCCAGCGTAGGTGGTATTCGTGTAACTCCCGCCGCAGCTGCACATCCGCTCACTGGCCTCATTATTGAAGTACAGACGATCACTGTCGTAGCCCGTGTCGCCGTCTTCCGGCAGCAGGGCGTATGCCCGGAGGACTGCCTTTGCTGCGTCGGAGATGTCGCTGGAGCAGGTTGCTGCACTAATGGCGAAATTGAAGGACGAGCTTGTGGTTGTGACCTCTGTGGCGTAGTAAGCTGTGCTTACGTTGTCCACCTTGACGGTGCCGTCTGTGGTGCCGGAGCCATCCGGCGTGACCCAGGCACCGGTTTCTGCGTTCAGCGCTTTCCACTCCGAAGAAGAAGCGCTCTGGTCATTGTTGAGGTCAGCGCCGTCGTTATCCACCAGGAACTGCAGCTCTCCGTATACGGTGCGGATGGCTCCTGCCCACTCCGAGACGTTGCCGTTCAGATCCCAGATGCCGTCCGGCTCTCCGTTATGGCTCCAGGTCAGGGGGCCGGTGCCTGTCAGCACATGGTTGATGGCTCCATCCGAGCCGTAGGTAGCAGGGATGGCCTTGTAGATGGATTCCCGGCTGTCCTTCCCATAGCTATTGTTGCCGTAGGGCATGAAGCTGTTGGCCTTGCACCAGAGGGCGATGCCTGCGTACTCTGCTTTGGTCATCATGTGCCAGCCGTCGCCCTTTGCCTCGCAGTAGGCTTTGGCGTTCGTCCAGGAGATGCTGGCCTGCGGATCTACGCCGGGTTTGGAGTAGGCCCTCCCATTCTCCACCACGTTCTGGTACTTGGAAATGTAGATATAGTCCACCACGTTACCGTTGATGATGAACATGGGGTGGTACTCATCGGCTCCGCCCGTCAAAACCTCCGAGAGCTTGAATTTCGGAATCTTCACCATGACGCTGGGCAGGCCCTTGTCATCGTAGAGCAGCTCATTGCTGGGGCAGAGTGCTTTCAGTGCGAAACTGGCGACATCGTAATCAGCCATTTATATATCCTCTCTTTCTTAGTCGATTGCCCAGAGGGTCAGCGTGACGCTGTCCATGTCCAGGGGCTGTTTGGTTTGGGTTGCCTCTTCGCCGCTGTCCTCCGAAGCGTAAACGGCGGCGGGGATGTCAATCTGGGCGACGTAGCGGATGCCGCTCTTGGCGCTGGTGGTCAGGTCGCCGTCTGCGTCGTAGCAGATGTCGATCTGCGTGTCGTAGTCCTTTTGCCGTTTGGCCAGGTCTACCGACAGGTCATCGTCAAAGCACACCTTCGTCCCATTGACTTCGTAGGGGATTTTCTCCCCCTCGTTCTTCTCGATGATGAACATAGTGATTCGTCCTTTCGGTTAAGATTTATTCATCCCGCCCACGACTTCGTAGGCGATGGTGACGCTGGTAGCGCTGCCTGTGCAGGCGATTTTGAAGCCGTTAATCAGCCGGTCGGTGATCTCCACGGTTCCGGGCTGGCCGCCCTCATACTCCAGCACCTGCGTGTTGACCATGTAGGTGGTGTTCTCTCTCAGGCTATCCAGTGAGACGGTTGTGGGCGAAATCACCGAGGAGCTGAACAGCGGGAAATCCCTACTGTTGGTCAACGTGACGGTGCCGGTTTCATGTTCTTGGTCGATCAGCTGCATTACCCTCTGCACCACGATCTGAGTGACCAGGGAGTTGCCATCCGCCTGTTCCTGCAATGCTTCCACGTTTGCCTGCAGCTCGTAGAACTCATCGGCGGGGGCGTATGCGCCGCCGCTGGAGGCGATTGTGACGCTGTCTGCGTTGGCCACCTCAATCTGGTAGTTGAAGACGATGGTGGAGGGGTAGGTGCCATTGTAGGCGCTCAGGTAGTCTGCGTTTTCCTCATCGGCGCTGGTGGCGATGGAGTAGAGGATTTCCCCATCGTCCGGGTCTGTGGCGTAGATGCCGACCTCCGTAACCTTGAAGCCTGTGGTCAGGGTTTCATTGCTGAAAATGAATCTCAGGAGGAGGGTGGATGTGTTTTGCACCGTCTTCTTTGAGATTTCCACAGAGAGTTTCTGCGTTTTCAGCTTCGTCCTGCTGACCAGGCTTTCGCCGCTGGAGTAGCTGCCGGAGCCGCAGACGGCCCTTGTGATCGTGGGGGTGCATTCCCCGGCTTGCCACTTTGCCAGCAGCGCAAGGCCCTTTGTGGTCAGAACGCCAGCATTAAATTCTGCTGCCATGTGTTACCTCCTTGTGTTTTTATTTCTAAACCCTTTCGGGGTTTAGACACTGATATAAACTTCGCTGTAAGGCTCCGCCAGACCGCCGCCGCTAAGTGCTGTAGTGGTTTCGGCTTCAGCCCCCCCAGAACCTGCGAAATGGTCACATCAGACCAGCTCTGAGCCAGCGCTCCGGCATCCGCTGCAGTTTCCACCGGCTTTTCTTCATCGTTCAGAATCTGCGTGATTGGAACCACGGCGAAGCTCTGAACGAGTGCGCCTGCGACCAGGGGGACGGCGAGGTATCTGGCAGCGCCGATGTGGCGCAGCCTGGAGCGGGCATTCTTCACCTTTGCGATGATGGTATTGATTTCGGCGATCAGTTCGTCGATGTTTTCCGGCAGCGCTGCGTCTATGAACAGGTCGAACTCTCCGGGGATGATTTCACCCTCCGTCTCATCGAAGTCGAACCACTCCACCACCTGGCCGCCTCCGAAGAGGACGGCGATCATTTCCTCCACGGCGGCGGAGGTTCCGGCCTTGCTGAACCAGGCGAAGGTGCAGCCCTTTATGACATCGACCTTTTCTTCGATGGTCATGTCCTGTCGGTAGTAGGGGCTGCGAAGCTCCACGGCCAGCACGTCCAGGATGGCCTCCGGCAGCTCATCAATCACCGCCATTGTGCGGGTGGTGGCGGCGTAGTCCATGATGCGCTGCTTCTCCATCTGGATGGCGTAGGAGAGGGCGATCACCTCCGGGTTATGCCGGAGGCCGTTGGCCAGGAGGTCTGTAATCTGCCCGTCGTAGAGGTTAGTCATCTTCCAGCCCTCCGTAGACGATGTTGATGCTGGAACACTGGGCCACGTCGGTGTCTGCTACCGTGGTGAAGACGGGGCTTGTGATTTCCACCCGCTTTGCCCCGGCTGCGACCATCCGTTTGGTCAGCTCCGATGGGTTGATGTCCTTCCCGATCTCCGTGGTTTGCCAGGTGACGTATTCGCTCACGGCTGCCTCCACCTCTGCCTGGATGGTGGTGGCGCTGGATGCGTCCGACTGATTGATGTAGTAGGTCACATCCACGGTGAAGTTGTCGATGGTGGGGGTCAGGACGGTCACCAGGTCGGTCAATGGCCGGATGTTGTTGTCCATCAGAAATTCCTCCAGCCCTTCCACGACCTCCGTCTCAGGGATGCTCCCATCGGCCATCAGGATGTAGACGTAGACCTGCGGCGGGTCTGGTGAAACCAGCTTGACGGAGCCGATGCCCGTGTTGTAGGTCTTTGTCCAGTAGATGTAGGCGGCCTCCGAACCGGCCACGCTGTAGCTGGCCGGTGCCAGGTAGATGCGCTCTGCGAAGCTCTCATCATCCTCCAGGTCGGTGCCGCCGCTGGAGGTGTCGGTATTGGTGACGCTCTCCACGTAGGCCACGGTGTCCACCAGGATGTTGATCTGGCCAGCCACGAAGCCGTTTCCCGTGATTCCGTTTTCGGTGCATTCCGCCTGGATGTCCACATAGGTGTCGCCGATGGCGACCTCCCCGTACTCCACGGTGGCGAAATAAACCCCGTCGCCGTTGGTCACTCTGGTTCCCTCTGGAATGCCCACAACGTAGGCTTTGGCCTCCGAAAGGGTGAAGCGGATGGTGACGGTGGCCGGGGACGCTTGCTGTCTGGTAACTCCACGGTTGCCGCCCAGGTTGTCCAGGAACTCCCCGTAGCTGTACTTCAGGAGGTCTTGCTTCCCGGCTCTGTCTACATATTGCTCCGTCTGGTAGAGGTCAAGGGCCACGGCGTAGAGCAGGATGCGGATGGGGTCTGCTTGTCCGAGGCTTTTGGTCACCCCGGTAATCTCTTCGTACCTTGCCTCGTAGTTGGTGATCAGCCTCTGCATGATTGCGTCCAGACTGTCATTGTCGATGAACGACACGTCCGGCAGGTCGAATACTGAATCCAAAGTGTCAGCCACTGCTGCACACCACCTTTACTGTGATTTTGCCGTCTGCTGTTGCCTCCGAGGTGACCTCGCTGACGGTGACACGAGGCTCGTATATGGCGGCCTTGCTCATGATCTCCACCGCCAGTGCGTTCTGGGCGGCGGGGAGTGGCCGTCCCAGGAATGAGTTGTCGATGCCGAAATCCCGGCAGAGGGGCGCTGTCCCCGCTGGTGTCAGGATCAGGGTGCGGAGGCATCGGGCGATGTCTTCCTGTTCCTCCAGGTCTTCTTTGAATGTGATTTCCAGGTCTGAAAGCTCCACGGTGCCACCCCCTTTATAGATATTCTTCCATCGTGACGGTGACTTTCGCCCTGACCAGCTCCCCTTTGTTGAACATGACTTGCCATGTTTCGCTGGTCGAGGTGATCCGCCAGTAGTTCTTCCCGACCTGCTTCCCGCCGATGACCAATTTCTGAACGGTGCCGTTCTCCACGCAGGTGGCGATCAGGTCGAGCATCGTCCGGGGGCGCACCCCGTACATGGCATCCAGGGTCAGGTCGAAGGTTATTTTCTGCAGCGCCGGACGGAGGAACTCCGTCTGGTCTTTCAGGCCGATCCGGCTGTGGGTGGCCCAGTCCGCCGAGACGGAGCGGGCCAGGTTGGCCGGGGTCAAGATGCGGGAATCGCTTGTCTCAAAGACCAGCGTGGTTCCCCAGTTTCCGATTGCCATAGGCCACCCCCTTAAATCCCAGCGGCATCCAGCCTTGCCTTGATGTCGCTGATTTCCTTTTCGATGCTGCTGATTTCCTTCTTCACGTCGCTGACATCATCCTGGAGAGTGACCACGGCGTTGGCCAGGTCGTTCAGTTGGTCGATGGCATCCTGTATCTGCTGGAGGGTCAGCTCTACACCGTCTGAATATGCCTCAAATGTGAGATGCCCCGCCCGGAGCCGCAGAATGCCGGTGGTGTCCGAATAGGTAATGACCGCCTTGTTTTTGGTGTTGGACATTTCCTTACGGTAAATCCCGGAGCCGCCTGTGTAGGGGCGGTTGCTGCTGTTCCAGACGGGGCCGAGGATTATTGCCGAGGAGGTGCCGTTGGAGAGGTGGGCGACCAGCACCTGATCACCGATTTTGGGCATCCAGTATTCCCACGCTAAAAAGGCAAACTCAGCCGATGTGCTGCTGCCCTTGTCTTCGTAGGTAACCCTGGCCGTCCCGTTGGCGTAGTTGATGCTGGAGACCTTGCCAATGCGGATTATGTTTTCCATGTGGCCGCCTCCTTAGTTCGGGTTAATCCATGAGCCGGGGACGGTCTTCGATGTTGAAAGGTTGAGCATCCCCTGGGATATGTTGTAGATGTAATATGTGCCTGGGCGGCGGACGCCTGTTGGATGTCCGCCTGTGGCCGCCCCGGCCAGCGCCTCTGCAGCCGTGTAGTAGCCCTTCTTTGTGACGGTCAGCTTGTAGGTTCCGCCCTTGACCGGGGTGGAGCTGCTGGAGGAAGAGCTGCTGCTACTGCTGGAACTGCTGCTGGAGCTGCTGGTGGATGTGGATTCCGTGCTGGTGCTGGATTCCTCTGCTACGGTGGTCGAGTAGGACGTGGCCTTTGTGAAGCGGGTTTCCACTTTCCGAAGGGTCAGCGTCATCTTGTAGCCGCTGCCTATGCTGTGATCCACCTGTTCCACGTAATACTTCCCGTTCAGTTTGCCGAGGCCGGTGATCTGGACGCACGAGGTGGCGATGATCTTGCGGTTTGCCCGGAGGGTGATTGTCATGGTGGTGGTGGATTTATTGGCGTTATTCAGGGCGGCCAGGGCGATCTTCGTAGCCTCCGTCAGATTGCTTGCGGCCTCACTGCAGGTGTAAATCCTGCTACCGCTTCCCGCCTTGACGGTGAAGGTCAGATTCTTGTCGCTGTTGGTGTACTCATACTTGACGCCGGTGTAGGTTCCGGCCAGGGTGGTGTTCCAGCTCCAGCCGGGGTCGAAGTCTTTTTCCGAGAGCGTGGCCACTACGCTCTTGTTCTCGTAGGTGGCCTCATTGAAAATCACAATCTTGTCATTGTAAATTTTCAGGGCGAGGCCGTATTTGGTGACCAGATCATTCAGGAAGCTGCAGTCATCGGTGTCGTTCTGTTCGACGGTTTCGATGGAGATTGCGCTTGCTTCGTAGTAAAGGGTCACCCCGGCTCTGCTGGCCACCTTCTTTGCGATCTCTTTGATGGTGGTGGATTCGTAGGTGTAGGTGCGCTTCGTTGACTTGAAGCTGCTGGTGGCCGGAATGGCCACACCCTCCAGGGAGAGCCGGATGGGGTTGCCGCTCACGCTGAAATCGTCCAGCGTAAAGGCCCCCGCAGGAGAAGGCCAGGGTCTTCCCCTGCGTGTCCCAGTTTTCTGTTCGGATGGTGGGTTTCAGGCGATCCCCCTTTTGGGGGAACCAGCCGTTGATCCACTTCCTGTCCCGGTCATTGATTTCGATGGAGATGCTATCGCTGGAGCCGGAGGAAACGTCCGAATACTTGAATGACGCCAGGTAGGGTGCAATCTGAACCGTGGCGTTCTTCCCGTTATAGAGCAGCGCCACTGTGGCCTTGCGTGGGTTCATTCTTCATCGTCCTTTCTCCAATCCGGCAGGTCTTCATCGTAGGTTTCATCTTCGTCGATGTCCGGGGCTGTGACTTCGATTCCATTGGGGAACACCTGGTAGTCCAGCAGCAGGATGTTGGCTCTGGCCTCCATCAGCGTCTGGGCTTTCAGCTCATCGCCGTAGACGGCGTAGGCTATGCTGTCCCAGGTGTCTCCCTGGACGGTTGTGTAGATTGTTGCCATGCGGTGCCTCCCTTAAAAGTTCTTGCGGTCATTGTCCTTGATCCATTTCTGCATCATGGTGTTGAATTCCTCTTGCGAGGTCTTCTCCGCAGCCTCCAAGTCATCCTGAGACGGGGTGCCGCCGCTGAACTGGTAGGTTGGCTTGTACTCGATCTGGTAGGTCGGTGCGCCGTTGGCTGTTGCCGGGGTGCCGCTGCTGTCGGTGCTGCCCGTCAGCTTGTCCACCAAATCCGAGAGGGATGTGCTGGACGTGGCGGAGGACAGCTTTTCGGCGATCAGGCTCAGGCCGGTGCTTATTGCCCCGGCTGTCCCGCCGCTGCTGTCGGAGCTGCTGCCCGTCAGCACCTCTTGCATGATGGTCTTCATCTGATCCCACAGCGTGGAGAGCGGGAGGACTGCCTCTTGTCCGGCTTCCCCGCCGCCCAGCAGGTTCCCGCCTGCGGCTCCGAATATCTGAGTGCCGTCGAGGATGCCGCCCTCTTTGTACCAGCTGATGCTGAATTTCGGGACGCTGGGAGGGTTCAAGCTAAAGCTCCCCGTGATTGAAACGTGGGGCATCTTTAGCTCTGGCAGGCTCCAGGAGAAGTTGAACTTGTTCTTCATGGCTGTTATGGCGTTGCCCACCGCCGACTTTGCCGAATCCATCTTTCCTTTGATGGTGGAGTAGATATTGGTGAAGACGGTGCTGACCGTACTCTTTGCCGAGTTCAGGGCTGTGGAGATTCCGCTCTTGATTCCGCTTGCTGCTGTGCTGACGGCGCTTTTGGCCGAGGACATCTTGCTGGAAATCGTAGAGGAGATATTGGTGAAGACGGTGCTGGTGGTACTCTTTGCGGCGTTCCAGGCTGTGGAGACGGAGGTCTTCACATTGTTGACCGCTGTGGAGACGGTGGTCTTTGCGGCGTTGATTTTGTCGCTGACCGCTGTTTTGATATTGTTCCAGGCTGTGGAGGTCGCACTCTTGATGCCGTTCCAAATGGAGGAGACGGTGGTGCTGACTGAATTGAACACCGAGGTGACTACGCTCTTCACGGCGTTGACCGCCGCCGAAACCGCCGAGGAGATGGCGTTCCACACTGTGGCGAAGACGTTCTTTATGGCGTTCAGCTTCTCCGTGAAATATGTGGAGATGGCTGTCCAGACCGTGGTGATAAAGGTCTTTATAGCGGTCATCACGGTGTTGATCACATTCTGAACCGCTGTTATGGCTGTGTTCACCGCCGACTTGATGGCATCCCAGGCATCCAGGATGATGTCCTTGCAGTTCTGCCAGATAAACTGGAACGGGATGGTGATTATCTGGACGGCGGCGCTGATCAGCTCTCCAATGAACATGATGCCGACCTGCACCACGTTCTTTATGGTTTCCCATGCGCTGCTGACCGCCGAGGAGATGGTGTCCCATGTGTTGCTGAAGAATTCCTTCACGGAGTTCAGGCCGTTCACCACCGCATCGTAGGCGTTGGTGAAGAAGTTCCCGATGGCCGTGAATATCTCCCCCAGCTTGCCCCCGGTTATGTCGTTCAGGGTGTTAAAGACGTTCGTGAAGGACTGCTGGATGGCCGTCAACCCTGCTGAAAAGACGGACTTGATGGCCTCCCAGGCTGCTGAGAATATCCCTCCGAACCAGTCAGCCACGGCTCCGAAGATGCTTGTAATGCTCGACCACAGGTCGGAGAAGAAACCGCCCCAGCTTGCGAAGACGCCTTTTATTGCCTCCCAGGCCCCGGAGAAGTCTCCGTGGAGGACGGAGGTCACCGCTGAGAAAATCCCGGCGATTGCGTCCCATATTGTCTGGAAGAAGGAGGTGGCGACGTTCCAGACGCCCTTTATCACCTCCCAGGCCGTGTTGAAGAATCCGCCGAGGACGGCTCCGACCACGGAGAAGACTGCCTTGATGGCTGTCCAGATGGCCTGGAACCAGGGGGAAACCGCCGCCCAGATCACCCGGATGTTGTTCCAGGCTGCCTCGAAAAAGGCACCGAGGACGCTGGCCACCACTGAGAAGATTGCCTTTATTGCGTTCCATATTGCCTGGAAGAACGGGGCCACCACTTCCCAGACCGCTTTGATCAGCTCCCAGGCCGCCTGAAACGCTGAAACGATGGAATCCCATACGCTCTGCAGGCGGGGAACGACGGAGGTCTGGAACCAATCGACCACGGTTCCGGCTACGGTCTGTATGGTTTCCCGTGCCGCTCCGAAGGTGGAGACGATGCCGTCCCAGAGCGCCTCGACGTAGGGGGAGATGGTGTCCCAGGCCGTTTGCAGTGCTTCCTTTACCCCGTTGAAAACCTCGACGGCTTTGTCCCGGACGTTCTGGAAGACCTCGACGGCCTTGTCTTTGAAGTTGCCGAAGACCTCTTTCGCCTTATCCCAGACCGCCGTGAATACCTCTTTGATTTTCGCTCCGAGGTCGATGAAGAAATTCTTCACCTTTTCCACAACGCCATCCACAAAATCCCTGAACCACTCGCATTTGTTGTAGAGCAGAACTATGGCTGCGACCACGGCTGCGATGCCCAAGACCACCCATGTGATTGGGCTGGCCAGGAGTGTGGTGATCAGGCCGCTGGCCGCTGTGGTCACTGTGGTGAAGGCGGTCTTTGCCACGCCCAGCGCACCGCTCAGGACGCTTGTCACTGAGCTAAAGGCCGTCGTAGCCAGCTCCGCCAGTGAGGTCTGCCCTGTGAGCAGCGCTACGGCGGTGCCAGTTCCACTGATTCGGCCTGTCAGGATGCCCTGCGTGACGCTCATGCCGAGGCTGGTGCTTTTGAAGGTGTTCAGGACGGCGTTTGCGCTGGTAATGCCGGAGATGAGGCTTGTGATCGTGCTGCCCACCTTGAAGGTTGCCCAGGCTGCGACGATCAGCTTCAGTACGCCCTCGAACTCCAGGCCCTCTGTCGCTATGTCTGCGAACTTGCCGACCAGGGAGAGGACGGTGTCGATCAGGCTGGAAATGTACGGGGTGGCGGCTTCCACCGCATCCCCGATGGGGTTGATGGCGGCGGCGGCCATGCTGCCCAGGCTTTCGAAGGTGTCAGCGTGGCTTGTGATCACGCTGCCTATGGTGGAGAAGGCCGTTCCGACCTTTTCCAAGGCCGGGGTGACCGCCTCTCCGAATGCCTGAACCTTTGGCACGAGGTAGTTCACGAAGCTGCTTCCTACCTCCGTCACCTTTTCGGTGATGGTGGGGATGGCCGCCGCCACGCTGTTGATTGCGTCTTTGGCAATCGGGGCGAAGGTGGAGACCAGGTTGATTTTCAAATCGTCAACGGCGGATTCCAGCCTGGACATTGCCCCGGAAAGGGTGTCGGTCACGGTGTCCGCCATTGCGTCCAGTGCGCCCTCTGAATTCTCCAAGGCGTAGGACAGGGTGTCCCAGGCGCTTGCGGTTCCATCGGCGCTGTCGGCCACGGAATCCAGCAGGTAGCTCATTTCCGTGAAGTAGTTGGTGCCTGCAATCTGTTTCAGGTAGTAGGCTTGCTGTTCCGTCGAGAGGTCAGCCATTGCCCCCTGAACCTGAACCAGGAACTCTTTCAGGCCGACAAATTCGCCGGACGTGTCAAAGGCTGAAACACCCAGGGCATCCAGGGCTTTGATGGCGCTGTCATTACTGGAAATTCGGGCGAGGACGGAGTTCAGGGCGGTGCCTGCCTCCGAGCCTTTGGTGCCGTTATTGGCCAGGACGCCCAGGGCTGTGGCCGTGTCTGTCAGGGATGCCCCCACGGTTTTGGCTGCGCCGCCGCACCCGATCAGAGCCTCCATCAGATCCTCTGCTGTGGTGTTGGCGTTGTTATTCGCCGCCACGCAGATGTCCAGGTACTCCGACAGGTCGCTGACCTCCAGGCCGAGGGCGCTCATGCTGTCTGTCACCAGGTCGGAACAGGTGGCCAGATCCATCTCCGTGGCCTCCGAAAGCCGCAGGACGGATTCCAGGCTTGCTATGGATTCGCTCACGTCCCACCCGGCGAGGCTCATGTAGCCCAGGGCCTCTGCACACTCCGTGGCGGTTTTGGTGGTGGACTTGCCCATTTCCAGGGCTGCGTCTTCCAGCGCCTCGTATTCGTCAGCGGTTGCGCTTGCGATGGCGGCGGTGTTGGCCATTGCCTGTTCAAATTCCGAGTAGGTGTCCACGGCATCGGAGAAGAACTCTCCGATTTTCAGGGCGCTCCACGCCGCAGCGGCTGCGGCGGCGACTTTCGACACCACCGAGCCGAGCGACGTGACCTTGCTTTCCGCAGTTCCCATTGCGCTGTTGAAGCTGCTGGAAACGGAGCCGGCAATTTTCACCGCCAGCTGGTACTCTTTACTTGTGCTTGCCATTGATGATCTTTGCCGCCTCCTTTGCTGTTTCCATCAGGTCGGTGACCGGCATCCGGCGCAGCTCTATGAAGTCAGTCCGAAGGGCCACCGACAGGTTGATGCAGACGGAGCGCCATTGCTTCCCGTCCCCTGGCCTCAATCCTCGCCGTAGAAAAAAGAGGTCACCTTGTTCTTCACCTTGATCGCGTCCTTTGGCGGCAGATGCCGGAAGAACTCAACGGGCAGGTTGGTCGCCCTGCTTGCGATGAAGCAGACGTACTCCAGGCTCATTTCGGGCATGAAGGTGAAGTTGCCGGAACGGGTCAGGTATTTATCCGCTGCGATCATGTCCTCGGCGCTCAGGTCTTCAATCCCTCCCAGGTCGATTTCCGTGTAGACGTTGTCCTCGAAGTGGTAGGGCTTGCTGAACTTGACCACGGTGGAGTTTTCCTCTGCTGCCTCGGCGGTGCCGATGGCGGTTACGTTGTTCTCATCCATCAGGTGTATTTCCTCACTTTCGCCAGTTTGTCTACGCCGTTGAGTTTGAAGACACCGTTGATCTTGTCAAGCTCGACCTTCTTAGTGCCGTCTACCTCGATCAGGATGTAGGTCAGCTCCAGGGTGATGGAGCTGTCCATCGTGCCGCCCTGCTTGACGGTGCCGGGGGTCAGCTTCTTGCAGCGGCCTCTGAAGACGATACGCATTCCCATTTCGTCCTGCGCCCCGGTGGAGGCCACGGTGTACTGCTGCGCTCCCCGGAGGGTCAGCTCGACGGGGGTGGTGGTGTCGATCATCTTGAAGATGTCCACGGAAAGGATACGGAACGGGATTTCCTGCTCCATGCTGCTGTAGCGGCCAGTGACCGTGGATTCAAATTCGCCCAGGATGCCGGGGCCGCTGATCGTCTCCGTCATGCCCTCGAACTCAGGCAGGGCGACTTCGCCGGTCAGGCCGATGAGCTTGTTGCCGGACAGGTATACGTTGAAGTCATTGATGACTTCCGGGATTCCCGAAATGGCCATTAGGATTCACCTCCGTTGATTGCGGACACCAGAGCGTCGGTGTCGAATTCGAGTGTGTTGCAGATGTCTTCTGCGGGGACGTAGGGGGCCAGGTGCTGGTGGAAGGTCAGCTTTCCGTTGATGATGTCCGTGGCGGTGTTCTCATCCTCCAGGAACTCAATGTAGGCTGCGGCGCACTTGTCCTGGGCCACATAGGCGTTGCCCCGGATGTTCTCCGAATCCACAATGGATTCGATGAGCCGGAGGTTGGCGGGGTTGTCCACCTTTTCGGCGTAGGTCAGGATGAAGCTGTTGCCCCACCAGCTAAAGAAGCGGCGGCAGCAGAACCAGCGATCCTTCGGGTCGGTGGTGGTCGGGTAGGCGGCGGTATTGTTGCCCCAGGTGCGCCAGCCGTTGTTGTTGATGGCGGTGGTCACGCCGTAGCTGTTGACCACGTTGCCCTGCACCTGATCCAGCATGACCTCCGTCCCGTCAGCCAGGACGGTGCCGGTCACCCCGACCAGTCGGTTGGAGGGGGACAGGTTGGGGACGTCATCGTTGTCTGCGTCGGTGTATGCGATCAGCGCACCCATGATGGCGCTGTACCAGAACTGGTAGCTGCCCGCCACGACGCAGGGCCAGAGGGCGTAAACGTGGGGGGAGGAGATGCCGCTGTTGTTCTTCACGGTCAGGACGTCGGAATACTTCACGGCTCCGTCGCTGGTGCTGTCGATGTCGATCAGGCACTCGCAGGTGAAGTATCCGTTGATCTCCTCGCACTTTGCAGCCAGGACGGCGGCCACGTCGGTGAGATGGCTCCAGCCGGGGGCCAGCAGCAGGCCGGGGGTCATGCCGAACTTGGGGTAGACGGCTCTGACCAGCTCCATGCCGGTTTCTGCCCCGGTGGTGCTGTCTACGCCTCCGATGATGTCATCGGCCTCGACGGCGGTGGGGTCGATGCTGGTGGAATCCACGGTCAGGCTGGTGGCGGATGCGCCTGCCCCGGAGGAGAGCAGGGTGATCACCAGGTAGCCGTCATCGTCGAAGCTCAGGGTGTAGTCGGTGTCCAGGGCCAGGGTGGTGCTGCCGCTCTTGACCGTTACGGTGTCAGGCAGGATGCCAGTCACCTCGACGGTGGCCTGGAGGTTGACCACCTCCGCAGTGGCGGTGTCGTTCGTGACGATGTGCTTCGTGGGGTCGAGGACGTTGATGAAGATGACCGGGGCGACGCCGTGGAGCATGAAACTTGCGTAGATGCTCTGGCAGAGGGTATAGTTGGCGAAGTCGTAGCTGAAGCCCAGCTGGGACACCGCCTCTTTGTAGGTGTAGGCGATCACCGGCACGTTGGTTACGGCGTAGGGATCGTCTGCCTGGTTGATCGGTGCGGTTCCGAATACCACCTGGAGGCCAGCGGTTCCCTCAATGGGGGAAGAAAGGCTGGTTTCCTGTTCCAGAACTCGCACTCCATGCTGATAGGCCATGTGTGAACGCTCCTTTCGGTTTTGTTATTCGCTGCTGGCCTTGTAGGCCAGCGCTTTACGGTAGAATGTGTAGATGTACCCCTTTTGGTCTGCAATCTGTTTCATGGCAGCGGGGAGGCTGCTGATTGGGACGCAGAGGCTCAGAAGGTAGGGGGCGTTTTCCGCCGCCTCCGTCAGGCTGTCCGGGATACTGCTGTAAATGGTGTTACGGGTGGCCACGCCGATAATGGTGGGGCCGACGTAGGCGATTTTGCTCATGTGTATCTACTCACCTTTCTGCGTGGTGCAGTGGCCTCCCAGACCATGCTGGCCGCTCCGAAGAAGTAGGGGTAGCTTTCCTCATCCTGCAGCGCCCAGTTGAATGAATCATCCGTCCTGAACTGATCGGCGAGGATGGGGTTTTCCTGGTAGTGCTGCTGGATGACTTCCATGATCTCCAGGACGCCCTCGAAGCCGTTGTTCTCCAGGTCATCATCGTAAATGCCGACCAGCAGGATCACGGCGACCTTGTGCGGGGAGGTCTGATTCTCCAGCTTGCCGTTGTCCAGCCGGACGATGATATATGGGAACGGGTCTTCGTCCGATTCGTTCTCCAGCTTTGGGAGCCATTGCTTGTACACCCCGACGTGGGCCATGCCTGCATCGGTTGGTGCTTTGTAAGAGCGCTCCTGGAAAAGCGTTGTCAGGTCATCCACCAGGGCGGTCTGAAGTTCTCTTGCGGTCATTTCAGCACCTTCTTTATCTGCGTCAGAATGTTGTCCATCAGGTCATCGTAGATGTCCGGCTCCACCACGCCCAGCACCCTGTCTTCGTTCCCGACCATCTTTGGGATGGAGTTGGAAAGCAGTTTCTTGATGGGGTACCGGGCTTTGGTCTTTCTCTGGGCGACGGAGACGTGGCCATTTTTGAACTTCACAATGAACGCTTTGGTTCCGGCTTCCAGCCCTTTCAGGCTGCTGGAGAGAAGCACCTTTGCCTTTGTGGCGCTGGGCCGTTTCGTGGGGTTGTAGCTGGCCGGGGACACCTTCATGTCCTTCAGCTCCAGCTGTTCGCTTGTGATGTTGATGGTCGCTGTGGGGTTGGCGTTTGTGGCGTTTTTCGTGGCCATCGCTTTGGTGAAGCGGGTCTGCTTGACCACATAGGTTTCTTTGGCCTTTTTGGCCAGTTTCACCTTTGCCTGTTTCGCCGTGGCATTGACGGCGTTCTTGAGAACCTTTGGGGCCTCGCTCTTCAGGTCGCCCAGAGCGTCTTCGATGGCCTTGAGCATCTCTTCGTCATACTCAAACTGAATCAGGCCATCGGTGACCGTGGTCTTGTTGCTCATCGGCTGCGGTTCGCCTCCAGGGTGATTGTGTACACCCCGCACTCATCGGTGGTGTCCACGACGCTGTAGGTCTTCCCGTCCAGCTTGAGGACACGCCCCTGGGCGGGAAGGGGGCCGAACTCCGAAGCCTTGACGTAGAGCAGGATTTGCCGAGCGTAGATGCCGTCCATTGAGGACTTCATCTTCTTTTCCCGCTCTATGTGTTCCACATCGTCCACCATTGCAGTCATCTCCACGCCGTCGATGGTGTGGGTGTCTGCAAATTCGCCGGGATTGAAGAATACGTTGGTCACGTCGTTCATCATCGCCTGCTTGAAGGTCAGGGTTTCCATTTCCGCCGATGCCCCCTTTCTCTCTGGATGGCGCGTGGTACTTTGCCGACCAGGTCATCCCCGGTCTGTTCCCCGCCCTCTGCTAATCCGAAGAGGCCGGGTTCTGCTGTTGCCCGTTTGGCTTTTGGGTATGTGGCCGGGGTGAAGTCATCGTCCACCCATCGGGCGCTTCCTGCTTCCACCCACGCATCCGCCAGGGTGGCGGTCACTGGTAGGAAGTCCCCCGGCTCATACCTGGCCATGCCGTACTGGATGTAGTCCAGGGCGTATAGCTTAGCCACGCAGCTTCACGAGGATGGTGGTGTCATCGGCAGCAGCGGCGGCGGCTGCGTAGCCTGCCTCGATGTCGGATTCGGTGTCGGTGATCCCGATGCCGTCCCAGTAGACCACCTGGCCCATCTCAATGGCGGCGGTGCCGGTCTTTGCGATTTCCCAGACGCCGCCGACGTGGAGGGAGCCGACCTTCCCCACCGGGATAACGGTGCCGGTCACTCCGATGATGGAGCCGACCTGAAGGACGACGTTGGCTTCGATCAGCTCATCGGTTTCGTTGGTGTAGTCCAGCGCTTCTCCACGCTGCCAAAATTCAGCGGTAGTTGCCATTGTTCTTAGCTCCTTTCTGCGTTAATTAGCCAGCGGCGGTTTCATCGGTGCCGAGAGGGCTGTCGATGGCGACGCCGGGGTTCTTGATGCAGCCACGGTAATCCATGACGTTGATGCCCCAGTCCAGGTAAATATCCCAGACGAAGCCGAGCTGGCCGGGGGTTTCCATGCGGCGGATGTTGGGGATCTCCTGGCCGTTCAGGTAATCCACCTCAATGAAGGCGCTGTCGGCGCTGTTGGCGGTCATGAACCAGGGCATGACGTTGCCGAAGCCACCGGCCAGGGCGTTGATGGTGGGGTCTTCGATGATCTCCAGGTTGCGGTACTGATTGTAGATGGGGTTGACCGCCTGCGTGTTGTCCGAAGTCTCAATGTAGGGGCTGTTGAACAGCGTGTATACATCGAACGCCAGACCGGCAGGAACGATAATCGCCCCAGGCCGCACGATGATGGGCTGGTCGAACTCATCTTTCTGAGTGGACAGCGCCAGGATCATATTCTGGACGGCGCTGCGGGTGATCCCGGTGCCAGCGGTCAGCAGGTTGCTGTGGGCGCTGGAGAACAGGGCGGTGCCGTCGTAGATGTTCGGGTTGTTCAGCAGGATTTTGTAACACTGGGTGTTGATGGTGCGACGGGCGGCGGCTGCGTACCGGGCGGGGATGCGGGTCACCAGGTCGATGTCATCGTTGATGAACGCCTGACGGGACAGGGTGAACTGCTTGCCGTAGGTCTTAATGCGCCGGACGGGCAGGTGGGCATCGGTGGGCTTGTCGTTCTTCAGTTCTCCACCCTCCGGCACCTCCAGGAAGTCACCCACGGGGCCTGCGATGTAGTTGTTATCGTGGATTTTGAAGTCCTTCAGGCTGCCCTTGCGTGTCCAGCGGTCAAAGGTGACGGCGGCGGTGCGATGGCCCTCGACATACGCCTTTTCCACTGCATTGTCCAGAATGGCGGGGAAGGCGGCGGTGGGGTTGTAATACTGCCGCTGCATCAGGGTGCTGAACAGCTCATCGGAACTCATGCGACGGGCGGCGCTCACGCCGGAGCGCTCCAGGCACTCAATGGCCAGATCACGCAGGGACATCCCGGCGAACTGCCGAGCGCCGTTGGAGGGCTTGTCCACCTCCAGGCCGCCCCGGAGCAGCAGGCCGTCCGAAGCGTCAGCCCTGAACTCATCCTCACCGCTGCCGGTGATATTGATGCCGCTGGTGACGGGGGCATGGGTGGAGCGCAGCTGCGTCAGGATGGCCGCTCTCACCGCATCAACGGTGGAGCCGTCCTGGATGTACTGCTGGGCATCGATGCCGAAGTCCCGGCACATGGAGCTGATCTCCGAGATGCGGGTGCGCTCTGCTGCGACGGCTCTCTGGGCCTCATCAACCGCAGGGGCCGGGGTGGGAGTAGGCTCCGCCTCACGGGCGCTGGTGGTAGGAGTGGTAGGGGTAGTGCCGGTAGTGGGGGCGGCTTCCTCTGCTGCGATTTCGGTGTTCAGGGTTTCGATCTCCCGCTGCAGGGTGTCGAACTCGTTCTGTTCGTCCTGCGTGAGAGAGCGTTTGGCAGCTTTGGCGGCATCCACCAGAGCCTGCTGGCGCTGGAGCTTTGCCGCTCTGATCTGCTTCTTGTTCATGGTTCGTTACCTCCTATGACAGTTTTGTTTATTTGAAGTTGACGCTCATAGACTTCGATGGGGGTGGGGGTGATCGTTTCGATTTCCCTTCCCACTCCTACCGTGCCGTCTGCTGGAACGCTGACGATGCTGATCTCGTAGGGCCACCACTTCCTGACGATCTCAGCAGGGCCAGTGAACCGGCCATCGGCGGTAGTCTTTCCCGCCAGGACTTCCTCTATTGTGTCGATGCGGTATCCTACCGACACCCCTTTCAGGGTGCCGTTCCGCACCTTTTGGCAGATGACCTCCGATGCTTCATCGGTGTCAAACTCGACCTCTGCGTAGCCTCTGTTGTTCTCCAGCCACGCCCGGTTGACTTTGCCGACCACGGCATCCCGGTCATGGTTGAACAGCAGAACACCGATTTCGTTCAGCCGGGTGAGGTCTACTGCCCCCTCTGCGTGATCCAGGATTTCAATTCCCCCAGTAGCGCTCGTAGGGTTCCTCCGAAGAGAAGGAAAGGGTGAATTTCCGCTCGTTCCCTTCACCCTCCATCGCCCGGATGGAGGCCGTTGGCATCTCACGATGCTGCGGGTTCGCCCGATTCTGTTCCATCGTCATCGGAGTCGGAGGAGCTGTCTTCCCCGTCGCCATCGCCCTCATCCGGCTTTTCGTCTCCGTCTGCTGGATCGGGGTCAGGTTCTGGTTCCGGCTCTTCTGTTTGCTGGATTCCAGTCTGTCCAAGAATTACACCTCCCAGGTCAAGCCCATGTTTGTCACGGGCGTAGTCGAGAACCTCTGCGATGTCATCCACCTGGGTTCTCCAATCACTACCGTTTTCGGCAGCAATCTGCTTGAATGTCTTTTGCCCGGTCTGAAGGGCAGTCTTCGTAGCGGCTGCTTCTTTGGACGGGTCAATCCACGGTTTCGGGTCTTTCACCCACCTGTGGGTGAAGAAGTCTTGCTTATTGTTCCAGAAGTCTGGGGCTTCAATCTGCTTTGCCAAAACCAGCGAAATGATGAAGGTTTCGTAGATTTCGTCCATGACTTCAATCAGCAGCTCTTCTTCCTCTGCGTAGGTCATGCTGTCTTCGATCAGGGATTGCCGGGTGCTGGAGTAGGTGCTTTCGGCCATATCACGAGAGGTGGCCTCGTAGCTCAGCCCCTGGCCAGCGCCGATCATGCGCTGCAGCACCTTGATGAAGCTCCCCGCATCGGTGGCCTGCCCCTGGGGGTTGACCACCTGCACTTCGTCCCCTGCGTTCATCTCCATCATCATGCCGGGGGTGAGGGACTTCCCGGCGTAGGTCTGCCTGGGGCCGGTTGCACCTGCCCCTGACCTACCGATGCCGGTGGTGGGGAGCTGCTTTTTGATGAAGATGGACAGGCAGGCTTCGATGCGCTGCTTCACGCTGACGGCGGTCATGAACTCATTCGCATCCCGGATGCGGGTGACCGTTTGGCTCATGTCCGACATTTCCCGAAGCTGCGACGGGCGGCGCTTCGTGAAGTAGAAAATCACATCTTTGGCTTCGATGTAGACCGGGTCGGTCAGGTTCAGGCCGTCCACTGCGTACTGCTTTATCCAGTAGCCCACTGGCCGGTTGTAGGCGTTGTATTCGATGCCACCGACCACCCGGTTGCCCTTGACCTTTGGTACCACCTGCGAGCCGTCCAGTTCGTCCACCTCGAAAAGCTGCAGCTTGAACGGGATCATGCCGTCCGAGGTGTACCGCTTCACGAAGAGGATTCCTCCGTCGATTTTCTTTCGGCGGACGGCCATGCGGAGCATCTGATTGAAGCTCTGCGTTCCGGTGACATCGCAGTTCTGTTTCTTGCACCAGAGTTTCCAGAGCTGCTCCACCTTTTGGGCGGTTGCCTGGTTTTTGATGCCGCTCTGGAGAACGTACCCGCTGCCCACCGTGTTCCGAACGAAGGGGCCGACCACGGAGTTCATCATGTCCGAGTTCCGTTCCAGATCCCCGGCCCTTGCCCGGACGGTGTCCCGGCTGTAGCGGTCAGTGTATTCGGCGGACTGGTTCGTCGCCCTCCATCCGGCGTTCAGCCGGTCATTGCCTCCAGCGTCGTAGTGCCTGGTTTCGTCCAGGTATTGACGCCAGATTTCTCTTTTCGCCCCCCATTCGGGGCTTATAAATCCGATGAGGTTATCCAGCCAGCTCATGCCATCACCGCCCATCGAAAACGCTGACATAGGTGTCGGCGAAGAGGTTTCCCGTTTCCTCTGCTGCTGACTGGGCGGTCAGGTCATCCCGCAAATCCAAGAGGGTCTGCAGGTCTGCACGGGTAAGGCTGCGGGAACCGATCTTGTAGCTCTGGCCGCCGACCAGAATGGTTTGGATTGCCTTGTTGACTTCGACCAGCAATTCGCTGGCGCTGTAGTTGGTGTCTGCCATAGCTCATCATCCTTTCAAATCCACGATTCGTTCTGCCTGATCCAGTTTTCCTCTGGCGTGGGGGTCGGAGGCGGTGCCTCTTGCCGGGGCTGCACTTGTTCCACCTCATCCAGGTGGAGTGTCCGAACGCCCAGCACATCGGCGGCGGCCATTGCGTAGACCTCGCAGTCCAGGTAGTGGTTGTCTGCGTGGGAGGTCTTTTGCCGCCATGCCTGCGTCACCCGGCCATTGGCCGACTTGACGTTGACCTTGTGTTCCGCTGTGACCTGTTCCGCATACTCCCTGTCGCAGTCTGCGTAAACCATCCAGCTGCCCGACCCGTTTTCCCGCTTCATTCGTCCGGCGATCATGTCTTTGTACTTGCCGCCGTCCACCAGAACAAGGTTCATGCCGTAGGCTCTGCTGTCGGTTTTGTTCACCTTCGACAGCTTGTAGTGAGACATCATGGGGTTGCTGGAACCCTTGCAGGGCAGCGCCCAGTCCGAATTGGAAGCGCAGAAGTCGTAGACCTCATCGGCATTGTTGCCGCTGTCCACCAGGGCCAGCTGCACGACCATCGTGGTGCTTTCCCCTTGCCGGGGGTACTGGAGGCTCATCACCCGCTCCAGCTCCGCCCAGTCGAACGCCTGACCGTGGGCTATGTTCTGCGAGGTGATAAAATTGCCCCAGGCTCGAATCGTCCAATATAGGCAGTTTTCCTGTACGTCCACGCCTGCTGTCAGGAGCTTTGCCCATTCCGGCACGACCATCGGCTGCAGCTCCGTTTGCCGCTCCAGCACCAGGTCTGCTGTGGTCTTCAGCTTCGTGTCTTCCCACGGCTCCGCCAGCCAGGAGTTGACGAAGTTCTGCAGCTTGTCTGGATCGTCTTTGCTCATCAGAAATTCCTTCACGACCTCCGAAAGCCGGACGAAGGGGGAATAAAGGGTATTGATCCAGAAGCCGACCTTCTTTGCAAACTGTGTTTTTTTCCTGCACGTTCCGCCACTCTCCGTAGCGGAGCATCTGCGGCTTGTGTTGGTCGGTAATGACGCAGCCGCATTCCTGGCAAATATAAACGGCGAACTCTGCCCGGTCTGCGTAGCTCATGCCCTCATCGTTTGGGAAGTTGACCTGTGACCATTTCAGTTCGATGTATTTCCCGCAGTGGGGGCATGGCACAAAGTAGTGACGGATGCAGTCCGCATCCTCCAGGGCTTTGGAAATGTGGCCGGTTCTGAGTGTGGGGGTAGAGGTCATATAAATCTTCCTGTTGTGGAAGGTCTTCGTTCTCTCCCTGGCCAGGGCGATTGGGTCTGCCTCTTTTTTGCTTGCGCCGGGGTACTTGTCCACCTCATCCATGAACAAGAACCGGATGGGCTTGCTTGCCAGGTTGGACGGGGAGTTGGAGCCGGCCAGGCTGAGGTACATCCCTTCAAACTGCAGCTCCAGCTTCGAGGATTCGCTCTCCCTGAACCTTGCTTTCAGGGTGGGCGATGCCTTGAACATCGGCTTCAGGCGGTTGGCTGAGATGCTTTCCGCCAGGGTGTCGGTGGGGTAGACCACCATCGTCGGTGCCGGGTCTTGCTGGACGATGTAGCCCAGGAGGTTCTGCAGAATCTCTGTGCCGCCGATCTGCGAGGGCTTTGAAAAGATGATTTCCTCCGTCTCGTAGTTCAGGAACTCATCCATTATCCCGGTGAGGTATGGGGTCTTATCGTTTCGCCAGGGGCCGGGGAAGGCCGAGGACTTTGAATCCAGCACCCGGTATTTCTCCGCCCACTCTGAAACGGAGATGTTTTCGGGTGGGCGAAGGTAGCGCAGGGCTTCTTTTTGGTAGGGGGCTACCAGGTACTTGCGGATTCGGATGGCTTTACTTTTTGCCATTCTTAGGTGGCGGCAGCTCCGTCACCCCGGCCACGACAAACGCTTCCAGGAGCTTTTGGACTTCCCCCTGTAAGTCCCTTTCGATGCGTCTGGCCTCCAGCGGTTCAATATATCCGCTGACCATGCCCACCACCCGGCTGGGCAGTGAGGTGGCGAATTTCTTAAAGGCCACGAAGAATCGGCTGTAGTCCAGCTTCACTTCTTCGATGTCGATGTAGCGGCCTGCTGCGATGTCCGTTCTCAGCCGGTGCAGCTCCCCCTGACTTTCTTTCAGGGCGATGTCCGCCTGCATTTTCTGCTCACGGAGTTCCAGCTCCCTTTCGGAGCGGTTCTTCCCGTAGGCTTTGTCGGAGAGGTACTTGACGTAGCTCTGGATGGTCGGTACCAGGTCATACCGCCCGCCCTCTGGTGTCTCCGACGCGGGGAGGACACCCTCTTGCGTCAGCTGCTGAATGCGGCGGACGGACACTCCGAAGAGCTGGGCGATTATCTCGACCCGGTACATCGAACTGCCTATGATTTTGCCTTTTTCATTCATTCCGAGTACCCCCCCCCCGCAGGATTTCGGCGGTTAATTCTTCGACTGTCATATCTTTTCGGCCCTCTGGCCGGTGTAGGCTTGCCACCGCTCCACGATCACGTCGCAGTTCCGTTCGTCCATCTCCATGAGGTAGGCGGTTCTGCCCAGCTGTTCGGCTGCGATCAGTGTGGTGCCGCTGCCTCCGAAGAAGTCGCCCACCAGCCACCCTGGCCTGCTGGAGTTGTTCATCAGCCGTCCCACCAGCGGGACGGGCTTCATGGTGGGGTGCATATCGTTTCGGGTGGGCTTGTTCTCAAAGAGGACGGATGTCAGGTCTTTGTGCTGCCTCTGGAATTCCTCAATGTAGGCCAGAAGCTCTTGCTTCTTCATGTTCTTGAAGTCCAGTTCATCCTGCAGCAGAACGGTGTCCTGCGTTCTATCGTTGATGAAGTAGTGGGCTGCCCCTTCCTTCCAGCCGTATATAATCGGCTCATGCCGCCATTGGTAGTCCTGCCTGCCCAGGGCGAAGGTGTTCTTTTCCCAGATCAGGCATTGTGCCATTTTCAGACCGGCATCGTGGTATGCCTGTCTGAACTGGAGGCCGGTGCTTTCTGCGTGGAAGACGTAGATGGCTGCGCCTGGGCGCATGGCATCATTCATGGCCTGGAAGGCCGCCAGCAGGAAGCTGTAAAAGCTGGCCGCATCCATGTGGTCATTGTCGATGTTGCTGCTGGCCCTGGACGTGCTGGTGATTCCGATGTCAATCAGGGAGTTGACCTT
>JAJQFX010000188.1:29307-30851 GCA_021200895.1 Clostridiales bacterium
TGCTGCTGGCCCTGGACGTGCTGGTGATTCCGATGTCAATCAGGGAGTTGACCTTTGCGCCGTAGTCCACGTTGTAGGGCGGGTCGGTGATCACCAGGTCGAGCTTCTCCCCGGCCATCAGAGCATCGGTGTCGCTCATGTCGGTAGCGTCGCCGCACATCAGGCGGTGCCGTCCGAGCTTCCAAATGTCGCCCCGCTGCGTGACCGGCTGCGTGATCTGTTCCAGGGCTTCGTCCGGGTCGAAGTCATCATCCTGGGCTTCAGCCGGAACGTCTAACTGCTGGATGATGTCCTCCAGTTCGTCCTGGTGGAAGCCTGTCACTGAAAAGTCGTAGCCCTCCAGGTCGAGGTCGAGCAGCAGGTCTTTCAAGAGCTGCAGATCCCATTTGCCCGTGATCTTATTCAGGGCGACGTTGATCATCTTCTCTTTGGCCTTGTCCTGAATGTTCAGGACTACGACCTCTGCCTCTTCGATGCCCATGTCCATCATCACGGTGCGGCGCTGGTGGCCTTTGATGATGGTGCCGTCGTAGTTGATCACTATGGGGTCTGCGTAACCCAGCCCCTCAATGCTGGCCCTGATTTCCTGGTACTCCGGGTCTTCAGGGGTGAGGGGTTTCCGAGGGTTGTATTCGGCAGGGATGAGGTCAGCCAGCCGCCGCCGTTCCATCTTCATTTGGGTCTGTTCCATAGCTCTTTTTCATCTCCCTGGGCAGTTGGTGGTGGTAGGGGTAAGGGGGCAAGCGTAACGAAACGCAAAAAAATTTTGGTTCTCATGCGAAAATCCACCGGGCCTTCCTCGCCCCGCTCCAGCGATTCCTGCAGTAGTACCTACAAAAAATTTTCGGGAGGGGTGCCTTTGTTTTGGCGTAAAGCGAGACAGGCTCCAAGCCTTTGCCTGAAGCCTGCCTCAATGAAAGAAGGAGAGTGGATGGAATGAGCTACTGTGAACGGCTTGCCCCTTTGCCTTGTGTTCACGCTATCATCTTAGCACCTTTGCGAGTAACATTGGTTAACATCTTTTTCTGAGCCTTGAGCCTTGCTTCTTTCAGCCCCTGTCTTTCTGCTGGCCTGCTGCCCTGTGGCCTGCCCTCTGTCCTTTCCTGGATGCCCTTGTTCCATGCCTTGTTTAAACCTTGTTCTCTCATGCCCCCTGTCCTTTGTGTGAACAAGCCCCTGTGATTAGCCCCCTATTCCTGCCCCCTGTGTGGGGTGCTACTGTGGGGGGCTTGTCTCTGAGGCCCCCTGTGCGGGGTGCTGTGGAGGGGCGCTCTGTGGCCGTGTTAATTCCTGGCCTCTGTTTTCCTACGTGCCTTTTTCTCCCTGAAAAAAACGGCTTTTTTACGGGCGGGATGGGGAATTTATATGCCCCCGTTTTGGGTTCCGACACGGGCCACACAAATGGGCGACGGGGCTTTATTCTGAAAGGGTGGCTTCGTTTTTGGGAGGGGCTGAAATTCTGGAACGGGGGTCGAAAATTCGGGAGGGGGTTTTCCTGAAAAAAGCGGGGCGAAATTTCCGGTGCACTAGTCAACAAAAACTGG
>JAJQFX010000195.1 GCA_021200895.1 Clostridiales bacterium
CCCCGGCCTGAAACGGACGGAGCGGCTGACCTTCGCCCTGGCGGTGGGGTTCGGCTCCGGCTGGGCGGGTGCAGGGGCGGCCTTGGCCGCCTTCCTGGGCTTGCCCAGGTCGCTGAACGAGGTCTCTACCTCTTTCCACTCGCCTGTGACTTCCTTCCTCAGGTCGTCCAGCGGCTCAACGGCCTGCCGGAGGGGCTCCTGGGCCTCCTCCAGCGGGGCCACGACCCCTTCCTGGATGTCCGAGGTCAGGGTGGTGGTGGCCTTCCGGAACTCCCCCAGGGCGGCCCCCAGCTTTCTGGCGTACTCAGGCAGCTTGTCCGGCCCCAGCACCACCAGCGCCACGATAAAAATGACAATCAGCTCCATTACGCCGATTTTCATGGCAACGACAGTCCTCCTACAATGTAAACTGCAAAAAATGATTGAAAGTTCGGTCTGATTCCTCTATACTAAGACGTGAAGCAGAAAAAAGAGGTGGCACCCTTGGCAAAGCAAAAAATCTACCGCATGGGCGAGTTCGCCCAACGGCTGGGCGTCAGCCGGGATCTCATCAAATACTATGAGAAGCACCACATCCTCACCTCCCAGCGGGAGGCGGGGAACCAGTACCGGTACTACTATCACGCCCAATACCCGGCCATCTTCCTGAGCCGACGGCTGCAAAACACCGGCTGCTCCCTCCGGGAAATCGAGGGGCTGCTGAACGAGGCAGACCCCGCCGAGACGGAGGCGGCCACCCTCCGGCAGATTCAGGGGCTGGAACGGGAACTGCGCCTCAAGAGCCTCTATCTGGAGAAGCTGCGGCAGCTCCGCCCCCTCCAGCGGCAGGCGGCGGAGGGCGCCTTTGACGGCAGCTGGGCCACAGGCCCGCGGCCTGCCCTGACCTTCTTCCCCTTCTCTGCCTACGACCGGTTCCTGGAGCTGGACGACGCCGACCTGGCCGCCCTGGCGGACTGGGTGGATGCCACCCCCGCCGCGGATTTCTGCGGTCTGGTGCGGGGCGGAACGCTGACCTACGGCTTTTCCATCCCCCAGGAGCAGGCTCAGGCCCTGGGGCTGACGGGCAGCGGGCTGGTGGCCCTGCCCCCCTGCCAGGCGTTCTGGTACGCCATGCAGACCCCCCGCCGCCCGCTGAACCACGAGGTAGGCAGCGAGGCGGAGGAAATCGCCCTGCAAACCGCCTCCGCCCTGTCAAAGCTGGCCCAGCTGGGGCTGACGGGGGAGGAGCCGATTTGCGTGTTCGACCTATTTGAAAGCCACGCGGAGGGGCAATTCTGCTATTTTCAGCAGGTCAGCATCCCTCTGGCGGACTGAGCGCAGAGTGCGCAGGTTCTACCTATTTATTATAAAGTTGAGTGTTACCCCCAGGTCAATACAGGCCAGTACATTTTTTTAACATTTTTAGAAATGAAATCCACTTCCCGCCAGTTTCGGAGGGCGGAAACCCGTTGAAAGGAGGGGCTTATGGGCGAAGGACAGGGAATCAGAAGAAGGAAATATGACCTTATCCTGCTGGCTATTGTCGTGCTGGCGGGTCTGGCGCTGACGGCGGCCTATGGCCTCTCCCGGATGGGGAGCGCGGACGCGGCGGAACTGACCGTGGTGGTGCGGCAGGATGGGGAAGTCACCGCCACCTATCCCCTGGCCCAGGACGGCAGCTACACCATCACCTCTGAGGACGGGGTGAACTACCTGGTCATCGAGGACGGCGCGGCCTGGATGGAGGACGCGGACTGCCCCGACCTGCTCTGCGTGAAGCAGGGGAAGATACGCTACGCCGGGGACAGCCTGATTTGCCTCCCCCACAGCCTGGTGGTGGAGATCACCGGCAGCGACGCGCTGAACCTGGACGGGGTGACGAAATGAGTCAAAGAAAGGAAAACAGGGGAACCATGGGGGCCAAACGGGTGGCCCGGTACGGCCTGCTCATTGCCCTGGCCATGGTGCTGAGCTACGCGGAGACTCTGATACCCGCCTTTTTCGCCGTCCCCGGCATGAAGCTGGGGCTGACCAACCTGGTGGTAATGATTGCCCTGTACCGGATGGGGAGCCGGGACGCTATCATCCTGAACCTGCTGCGCATCGTGCTGGTGTCCATGACCTTCGGCAACGCCTTCAGCCTGCTGTACTCCCTGGCGGGCGGGATACTGTCCGGGGCGGTGATGATTCTGCTGAAACGGACGGGCCGCTTCGGCATGATGGCCGTCAGCGTGGCCGGGGGCATCGCCCACAACGTAGGGCAGATTTTGATGGCGATGGTGCTGCTGGAGACGAAGCAGGTGGGCTATTACCTGCTGGTGCTGTGGTGGAGCGGGCTGGCCGCCGGGCTGGTCATCGGTCTGGTCAGCTACGAAATCACGAAGCGGCTGCCGGATGCCCTGTTTCAGTAGGGGAGGATATGCGGATGAAACGAATGGTATGCGCCCTTTTGTCCCTGCTCCTGCTGACGGGCTGCGCCTACTCCACCGACGGGGCAGACGGGGCGGAGGCCGACCCGGAGGCGGCGGAGTCCTCCACGGAGTACCTGGAGGCCATGGACACCTACATGACCCTGACCGCCTACGGCAGCAATCGGGAGGCGGCGCTGGAGGACGCCTGTGAAGAAATACGGCGGCTGGAGGCCCTCCTCAGCACCAGCAGCGCCAGCAGCGAGGTCTACGCCCTGAACCAGACCGGCTCCGGCGTCCTCTCTGACGACACGGCAGCCCTGCTGGAGTACGCCCTGGAGTTGTACGACAGCACCGGCGGGGTCTTTGACATCACCGTCTATCCCCTGATGGAGCTGTGGGGCTTCACCACCCAGGACTACCAGGTGCCCACAGCGGAGGCGCTGGAGGCCACCCTGGCCCTGGTGGGCTCTGACCGCCTGACCTATGACAGCGAAACCCAGGCCCTGACCCTGGGGGAGGGGCAGGCCATCGACTTCGGCGGCATCGCCAAGGGCTACACCTCCCAGCGGGTCATGGAGCTGTTCCTGGAGGCGGGGGTCACCTCCGCCATGGTCTCCCTGGGGGGCAACATCCACTGCCTGGGCACCAAGCCCGACGGCTCCCTGTGGCGCATCGGCATTCAGGACCCGGCGGGAGACGAGGGAGACATCGCGGCCATCGTCAGCGTAGCCGACCAGGCGGTCATCACCTCCGGCGGATACCAGCGCTTCTTCCAGGACGAGGACACCGGCGAGACCTATCACCACATCATCGACCCCGCCACCGGCTGCCCCGCCAAAAGCGGCCTGTCCTCCGTCTCCATCGTCACCGGGGACGGGGCGCTGGGGGACGGCCTCTCCACCGCCCTGTACATCATGGGGCTGGAGGAGGCCACCGCCTACTGGCAGGCCCACAGCACCCTGTTCCAGGCCATTTTCATTGACGACGAGGGGGCTATTTACGTCACCGAGGGCATCGCCGACGCGGTGACGGCGGACGCGGGGTTCACCGTTCTGACGGCGGAGTGAGCGGTTCCTCAAAACATAAAATCCCACCGGACGCAGCCCGCTCCGGTGGGAGTCTTTTTTTCAAAACACGGGAATCGGTTTTGCGCAGAAGCACTTCCGCTGCGCCTTCGGAGGCAATGTCATCAATTTAAAGATGCAAGCTATCCTGAGTTGAGGAGAATCACGCAGCCGTACAGTCAGATGTTATCCACCACTGGACTATAAAATTGCACGTTCCGCCCGCCAATGGCGAGGGCGGAACGTGCAATCGTCTCCAGCCGCCATGGGCGGCAGTCTCAGCAGGTATCAAGTCACATCG
>JAJQFX010000036.1 GCA_021200895.1 Clostridiales bacterium
CCGCCTTCTTTCCCCTATTTCTTGGCGGGACAAGAAATAGGGCCCCCGGAGGGAACAAACGTTGTTCATTTAAATATCTTCATCTAAGAAACGAAGCCCCACCGGGAGGGCAAGCCGTTGTTCCTTCAAAGAACCATCTCTAAGGAGAATCCACCCCTCCGCCTCCTTGCGGAGGCACCTCCCCCTTCGGGGGAGGCAAGAACGTAGCAAGAACCACGCCTTGGCTCCCCTGAAAAGGTACGGAGCGCAAAGGTTGATTTCCGTGTTCACAGATAAGCCGCCACAGGGCTGACCCCTGTGCGCCGGGCCTCGCTGTTGATGTAGCGGACGGTGTTTTCCGCCACGACCCTTCCGTCCAGAACGCACTGCACCGTGATGACCTGCGCTCCGCCGGAGGCGCTTCCCCCGCCGGTCTGGGCGGCGATGCGCCGGGCCAGCGCGTCCATCCAGCCGGTGTTGTTCTCCAGGGGCACCACAGCCTCCCGGCCCGCCTCGCCCAGCATGGTCAGGGTGGGGCTGTCAAAGACGCCGCCCCGGGCAGCGAAGGCCAGCTTGGGCCAGCCCTTGCCGGAGAACAGGGTGGTGCTGATGGCGCTTTGCAAAGCGCTAAGCCCCGCGCTGACCCAGGTGACCTTCAGCCCCAGGCTCTTGCCCGCCCAGCCGGACTTGAAGCTGTTCCACAGGCTGGCGGCGGTGGTGGTCACTTTGGCGGAGAAGCTGACCGTCTTATCCTTGATGTTGCCGGTCAGGCCCTCCCACCGGGCTTTCAGGTCGGCCCAGGTGGTCTTGATGGAAGCGGTGACGGACACCGCGATGTTCCCCAGATGGCCCTTGATGCCGTTCCACCGCTCCTGCAGGTCGGCCCAGGTGGTTTTGATGGAGGCGGTGATGCTCACCGCGATGTTGGTAAAGTGCCCCGTCAGGGACGCCCAGGCGGCGGACGGGCCGCTCCACATGGTTTGCAGCGTGTTCTTCATGCCGTTTTGCAGCCCTTGCACCAGATAAACGCCGATTTGCTGGAACACGGTGCTGGGGCTGGCCACCCCGAACAGGGATTTCACGCTGCTGACAATGGGCTAAACGAAGCTGTTGTACAGCCACGTCCCGATGGAGGCGAGGCCGTTGGTGATGCCCGTTTTCAGCCCGTCCACCAGATAGCCGCCGATCTGCGCCAGCTTCGTCCGCCAGTCCCCGCTGGCGCTCAGGATGTCAGCCACGGTCTGGAGGTGCTGGCCGCACCAGCTCAGGGCGTCGCCAAAGTCGGTCAGCAGGGTGGTGACGGCGCCCCCTGTCCAGGCGGCCACCGGCTGCAAAAAGTTCTCCCACACCGCTGTGGCGATGGGCTGGAGCAGGCTCAGCGCCCCGGTCAGCATCTCAGCTGCGCCGGACAGCAGGTTCAGCGCAGCCGGAGCCGCCGATTCTATCGTCCACTTGGCCAGGGGCAGCAGGATGTTCTCATACCCCCAGGCCAGCGCCCCCTCCAGCAGCGCCGCCAGGGGCCGCAGGTGCTCCAGCAGGTCGGCAAAGCCGCTGACGATGGGGGTCAGGTTCAGCCCCGCCGCCCATTCCTTTGTGGCGTTGACCAGTTCCGCCGCTGTGTTCACCAAGTCCTCCACCATGCCCAGCAGGCTTTGGACGATGCGGTCGCCGTTGCCCGCATAGCGCCAGGCCTCGCTGAACCGGTTCGCCAGTTCCTCTATAGTACCGCACAGGCCGATGGCGCAGTCCAGCGCCCCTTCCAGGATGCGTTGGCCGCTGCCCCCTGTCCAGACGGTTTTCCAGGTCTGGCCCACCAGGGCGGCGGCGTTTTTCAGGGCGGTGAACATGGCTTTGGCGCTTTGTAGCACCGCCGCCCCCTTGCTCTGCCACGCCGCCTGGAAGGGGGGCCAGATACCCGCCAGCGCCTGTTTCAGCCGCTCCGCCCAGGTCAGCAGCCCTCCGGCGGCGGAGCCGCCGCCGCTGCCACCACTTCCGCCGTTCCCGCCGGAGGTGGTGGTTTTGGTAGTTGTTTTGGTGGTGCTGCCGCTGGCGCTGCTGAGGCGCTGAATCTCGTCAAAGCCCATCAAATCCCGCTGGGCGGCGGACAGCTTTTTGGTGGTGCTGGTGACCTGCTTTAGCGTGCTGGCGGTACTCCGCAGGCTCTTGTTCAGGCTGGCCTGCACCGCGCTGCCCTGGCGGCTCACCGCCTGGAGCTGCCGCCGGGTCTCCGCCAGGGCGCTGTTCAGGGCGGATGCCCCTGCCAGGGTGGTCAGCTGTTCCTCGTCTATCATTTCTGCTTCACTTCCTCACGTTGTTTCTCTGCCGGGGGATGGCAGGCGGCAGCATGGCGCTCCATCCGCCGCCGGTACTTCTCCACCCGGGCGGCCCGCGCCTCCTCCTCGTTCCAGAAGGGGAACACCTCCCAGACCTCCGGCAGCTGCCCGCCGCCGAAGGCCCGGGCGGTAAGCTGGGCCTGCCCCAGGGCGATGATGGCCTGCCGCTGGCTCCGCAGCCGCTCCCGCTCCTGCATCCCCTCCACGGCGCTGACCAGCTCCCCCCAGCACCAGCCGTCGCTGTCCTGGGGGGAGACCCCGGCGGCCCAGGCCAGCCGCTCCAGCCGGGGGATGGTCAGCCAGCCGCCGTCATAGGGTGGGCTTCCCCCTCCGGCTCGCCGCCCTGGGGGAGGGGGCCACGCTCCACCTGCTGAAAGGCCCGGTCTACCGCCTCCGCCAGCGTCTTTTTCAGCATACGGGCCTGACCCTCGCTGATGAGGCCGGAGCAGGCGGCGATGTCAAAGGCCAGGCCGCCAAAGGCTTCCTGCCCGGCATAGCCGCAGTCCACCAGCAGGTCATAAAACGCCTCTCCGTCGGTGATGGGGTTGCCGCTGCCCTCCCAGTTCAGGGCCTCCCCCAGCAGGGCGGCCATGCACTCGCCGTCCCCCGCCGCGGACAGCACGGTTTGCAGCGTCTCCTCCGCGAAGCGCTCCTTGAGCCGCTTCTGGCCCCCCAGGGTCAGCCGCAGCCGGTAGTCCTGGCCGCCCACCCGGAGGTTATATACTCGTTTCATGGGATGTTACCTCCTGTTCAGGCTGCGCCGCCGGTCAGGTGGCGGCGGGGTCAGTCACCACCCAGTCGGACTGGATGCTGACCGCCAGCTTGGCCGTCACCAGCTCGTCCACCTTCGCGCCGGAGATGTAGGTGTTCACATAGCCGGTGGTGGAAAAGACGGTGCCGTCCGGGAAGGTCACCGCCACGGGGACGACGCTCCCCGCCGTCTGGAGGGCTTTTAGGGTGCGATAGTCGCTGTCGGCGGCGCTGTTGTCAAAGAGGTAGGTGCATTCCCAGGTTTTCACGTCCTGGACGCCGGGCACCTGCCGCTTCATGGTGTCTTTCAGGCAGGTGGCGTCCAGCTCGGAAGGGGTGCCTCCGATGTCGCCGATGTCCTGCACGTAGTTCAGGCTGACGGAGTTGACGCTCACGTCGATGCCGATGCTTGCAAAGCCTTGTGTTGCCATAGTGTATTGTTTCCTTTCTGCTATTTTGATAGGTTGTGTGGGTTTTCATGCTGGGATGGTGTTGCCCAGGGTAGCAGAACGTGAAGTCTAAATCTTCACTTTTCTGTAGGGGCGGCCCTCGGCCGCCCGCCATCAAGAGCGGGGTTCCTTAGTGGCTAGTAGTGACCCCTCCGCCTCCGACCGAGGCACCTCCCCTTTCAGGGCAATGTCATCAATTTAAGGGGATTACGCTCCTTAGGCAAGG
>JAJQFX010000186.1 GCA_021200895.1 Clostridiales bacterium
GAGAGCGCCAGGTTCGCAATCTGGAGGTCAGGGGTTCGATCCCCCTATGGTCCACCATCCTGTCATTCAATGACGCCCCCTTGCGGGGGCGTCATTGTTGTGTTATGATAAGGATATGATTACAGTGCGGCGGGCCACGCCCAGGGAGGCGGCAATGGACAGACAGGCTATTTTGACTACGCGAAGCAACAGCATGACACAGCGCCGGAATATTTATGGGCAAGGTACCCATCCTATGCCGTCCTGCGCCATCGGGAGAACCGGAAATGGTATGGCGTCGTGATGAACGTTCCCAGGGAGAAGCTGGGTCTGCCGGGAACGGGAGAAGTGGACATCCTGAACGTAAAATGCGAACCGCTGGCGGGCGATTTGCTGCGGCAGTTCGCCGGCTTCCTGCCCGCCTATCACATGAACAGGACACACTGGGTCAGCATCCTGCTGGACGGCACGGTATCAGACGATAAAATACGCGGCCTGCTGGACGCGAGTTTCCAGGCTACCGCACACTAATGGAGAAGGAGCTGCTGCATATGAACACCATCCGGAAGGAAAAATTTGCGTGCACGCGGGACGGCATGACCATCCGCGGCCTCTATCTTCACCCAGAGGGGCAGAATCTCCCCATTGCAATCGTCAGCCACGGCTTCATGGCAAACTACCAGACCACAAAGGGGTACGCAAACTGGTTTGCAGAACATGGTTACGCGGCCTTTTGCTTCGACTTCAACGGCGGCGGACTGATGTGTTCCAGCGACAAGGACACCACGAAGATGACGATTTTTACAGAGGAACAAGACCTGAAGGCCGTTGTGGCCTACGCGAAATCCCTGCCGGAAACAGATGCATCCTCCGTGACGCTGATGGGGTGCAGCCAGGGCGGCGTGGTGTCCGGCCTTGTGGCAGCGGACTTGCAGGAGGAAATCGCGCAGCTGATTTTGTTCTATCCCGCGCTCTGTATTCCGGACGACGCCAGAGCGGGGAGCATGATGTTCGCCAAATTTGACCCGGCCAACATCCCGGAAACCTTTCACTGCGGCCCGATGAAGCTGGGGCGCGATTACGCGGCGTCTGTTCTGAAACTGGATTTGATTGCGGAAATCAGCCGATACCCAGGGCGGGTCCTGATCGTCCACGGCACCGACGACAAGGTCGTAAACTACCACTATTCTGAGCGGGCGCAGGAAGCGTACCAAAACGCCACGCTGCGGCTGATTCCCCAGGGGCAGCACGGCTTCTCCAAAAAGGACGACCAGTGCGCATTGGACTATGTGGAGCAATTCATAACAGCATAATGCAGACAGCCGCCAGAGGAGCAGACCAACGGCGGCGCGGGGCTGCGGAAGGCCGCTTATCGTCAGGAGACGGTAAGCGGCCTTTTCCTGTTTGAAGCGCAGCCGCCTGTCCAGCAACGCAGAAACCCCCTGATTCCGAATCAGAATCAGGGGGGTTGCTGGCGCGGAAGGAGGGATTTGAACCCTCGCGACGGTTGCCCGTCCTACGCCCTTAGCAGGGGCGCCTCTTCGACCTCTTGAGTACTTCCGCAAAAAGGTAGAATCAACGTAACTGTCAAGTTGTAGGAAAGAGATTGGCGGAGAGAGTGGGATTCGAACCCACGGTACGTTGCCGTATCACCAGTTTTCAAGACTGGCTCCTTAAACCGCTCGGACATCTCTCCAAATCGGCGCACTTCACAAGTGCTTATTTACTATACCGCAAATCCCACCCTTTGTCAAGCTTTTTTTCGGAAAGAGCCGGGATTTTTCGGGCAGAAACGAACCGGCGGGCTTGCCGCCGCGTTGTTTTCTGCGGCAAGCCCTTTTGTTCAGAGGCTCTTACATCGGCTCGATCAGCATGGCCCGCAGCAGGCTGGGGACGCTATAGTGCCGCTTGCCCGCTCCATAGCCGGTCTTTACCACCCGGAAACGCTCCGGCAGGGCGTCCTCTGTTTTCACCGCCGCGGCGATGGCCGCGCCGGTGGGGGTGACCAGCTCCCCCTCCACCGGGAGGATGTGAAGGTTCAGCCCCTGCTGGGCGGCGATGTTCAGAGTGGCGGGCACCGGCACCGGCAGCAGCCCGTGCTGGCAGCGGACAAAGCCGGTGCCCTCATTCAGCACAGGCACCACTGCCTCGGTGACCCCCAAATTATCCAGGCAGACGGCGGCGGCCACAATGTCCACAATGGAGTCCACCGCCCCTACCTCGTGGAAGTGAACCTGCTCCAGGGGCACGCCGTGGGCCTGAGCCTCCGCCTGGGCCAGGATGGTGAAGATGCGCTCCGCCAGCGCCTTGGCCCCGGGGGTCAGCACCCCCGCCTGAATGATTTGCAGAATGTCCGGCAGGCCCCGATGTGCGTGGGCATGGGGATGGTTCTGGTCGTGGAGGTGGCCGTGTTCCCCGTGGTGGTGGTCGTGGTCATGCTCATGGTCGTGGGTATGGTCATGGCTGTGGCCGTAGAGGTACTCCATATCGTGGTCGTGATTCTCGTGGGCCTCATCCAGCAGCACGGCGAAGTCGCAGGCGTCCAGCCCGGCCTTGGACACCCGGCTGATTTCCACCCGGTACCCCTCCACCGGGAGGCTGGCAAGGGCCTGCCGCAGTGTTCCTTCGTCTGCGCCCAAATCCAGCAGCGCGGCCACCGTCATATCGCCGCTGATGCCCGACGCACATTCCAAATACAGTTTCATGTCGCTTTCCCCTCGCTTTGCGTTGCAATTCGGTTGATTTGTGTGGCGATGTAACCCGCGCCATAGCCGTTGTCAATGTTCACCACGGCGATGCCGTTGGCGCAGGAGTTTATCATGGTCAGCAGGGCGGAGATGCCCCCCAGGTTGGCGCCGTAGCCCACGGAGGTGGGCACCGCAATCACCGGCTTGTCCACCAGGCCCCCCAGCACACTGGCCAGAGCCCCCTCCATCCCCGCCACGGCGATGACGCAGTTGGCCCGCTGAATGTCCTCCAGCCGGGACAGCAGCCGGTGCAGCCCGCTGACCCCTACATCATAAATCCGCTCCACATGGGAGCCGAAGTATTCCGCCGTCTGGGCGGCTTCCTCCGCCACGGCGATGTCCGCCGTACCGGCGGTGCAGACGGCGATGCAGCCGGTGTGGGCCTTCTCCGGCCCCTCGATTTTCAGGATGCGGGAAATGGGGTCGTACTGCGCCTGAGGGTAGTGACGGGCCACGGCCTCATACTGTTCCTGGCTGGCCCGAGTGCCGAAGGCTTCCCCCTCTGCCTCATACAGCCGGGCGAAGATGGCCGAGAGCTGCTCCTCCGTCTTGCCGCTGCAATAGACCACCTCGGCAAATCCGGAGCGGAGCTTGCGGTGGGTGTCCAGCCTGGCGTAGCCGCCGACTTCCTCGATGGGCTCCCGGCGGAAGAAGCGCTCCGCCTCCTCCACGCTCATGGTCCCCTGCTGCACCTGTTCCAAAACTTCTCTGGCGTCCATGCCGACCTTCCCTTCTGATGGGGTGCGCTGTCCGGCTGCCGTCTATGGGGCGGGCAGCGCACCCAGTTCCTTTAGTATACTCCGAATCCGGGCCTTTTGGCAAGGGCTTTCTTGGAAAGGACAGGGAAATCAAGTTTCCGGTCAAATATGCCAAAAGAGCCCCCTTTCGGGGCAGGGAGCGCAGCGGAACTGCCGCTTGACGGCGGAAGGGAACCGGCGGCAGCCGGTGGAGCGATTTCTATGCGAAATAAATCACAAAATTTCCGTGATTTCCGTATAATGCAATGAAT
>JAJQFX010000206.1 GCA_021200895.1 Clostridiales bacterium
GTACCAGCTTGGCCGGGAAACAGACCGTGTCGGAGGCCACATATTGCAGCCCCTGCTCATACAGTTTGCGGGAGCTTTTGTGGGAGAATTTCACCCGGTAGCCCAGCGCCCGGAAGAAGGTACTCCAGAAGGGCATACTGTCCCAGAACTCCAGCACTCTGGGCAGGCCGACGACCTCGCCCTTGTCCGGGACGGCCTGCTGATAAGGGTAGTCCTGAAAGAGCAGTCTTTCCCGCTCCGCAAACAGGTCTGCCGGCTTTTCCTTTGCTGATTTCTCCGGCGTGAAGCTGTCCTGCGCCTCCGCCGCACCCTTCTCGCATCGATTGCCGGAAATCCATTGTTTTCCGGTGGAGAAGCGAACGATGGTGCGGCTGCACCGGTTGCCGCAGCCCAGACAGGGAACGCCGGTCTGCGTTTCGTAGGTGAAGTGTTCCACCGCGTCAAAGCCGATGAAGGAAGACGAGCTGCCGTTCTGGTAGCCGGATTCCGCAACCTGACGCTTCACCGCCAGAGCCGCGCCGATAGCCCCCATTTCGCCGGGATAGGGGGCCAGCTTCACCTCTGCGCCGAGATACTCCTCCAGCGCCCGCAGCACCGCCCGGTTGCGGAAGGTGCCGCCCTGCACCACGATGCAGTCCCCCAGCTGGGCGGTGTTGGAGATGCGCACCACCTTGGTGAACACGTTCTCAATGATGGAACGGCAAAGTCCAGCCATAATGTCGTCCGGGCCTTTGCCCCGCCGCTGCTCGTTGATGATGGTGCTGTTCATAAACACGGTGCAGCGGCTGCCCAGTTTGGCCGGAGCCTTTGAGCGGAACGCCGCCTCCGCGATCTCCTCCACCGGGAGGTTCAGGTTCACCGCGAAATTTTCCAGAAAGGAGCCGCACCCGGAGGAGCAGGCTTCGTTCAGCATGATGTTGGTGATGATGCCGTCCTCCAGCCAGATGGCCTTCATGTCCTGTCCGCCGATGTCCAGCAGGAAGGTGGCCTCCGGGTAGTACTGGGTGCAGCCCATGGCGTGGGCCACGGTCTCTACGGTGTGGTAATCCGCCCCAAATGCCCGGGCCAGCAGCTGCTCGCCGTAGCCGGTGGTACCCAGGCCCAGGACGGTCAGTTTGATTCCCTGCGCGTCATACTTCCGCTTGAGAGCGTTCAGGCCGTCCCGCACCACCAGCAAAGGCTCCCCTTTATTGTTTGCATAGAACCGGTCAATGACCCGCTCCTCCTCGTCCAGCAGGACAAACTTGGAAGTGGTGCTGCCGGAGTCGATGCCCAACCAGACCCGCAGTTCCCCGTTCACTGGCGTCGGCTGGCACAGGTCTTTCAGCTCCCGGTCATGCCGCGACTGAAAGGTCTGCTGTGCCTCCAAAGAGGGGAAAAAGGGCTTCTGCACGTCCTCGTCTGAATGAAGCGCTTCCTCTGACTGCGCCAGCCGTTCCAACAGCTCCTCCAGAGTGACGGCGTCCTCCTCGTTGGGGAAAAGCTGGTCGATGGCGATAGCTGTGCCATAGGCCACGATGGTTTCCGGGTGTTCCGGGCGGACAATGTCGTTTTCTGTCAGGTGCAGCCGCTCCGCGAACACCCGTACCAGAGTAGGGTGGAAGGTCAGCGGGCCGCCTTCAAAGATGATAGGGGCTGTCAGCTCCAGCCCCTGGGCCAGTCCGCCGATGGTCTGCTTCACAATGGCGTGGAAGGTGGACAGGGCGATGTCCTCCTTCCTGGCTCCAGAGAGGAGCAGCGGCTGGATGTCCGTCTTGGCGAACACACCGCACCTGCCAGAGATGTCGTAAACCGTGTGGCCCTGCTCCGCCAGGGCTTCAAACTGCTCCGGCTCCACGTTCAGCAGTGCCGCCACCTCGTCAATGAACGCGCCGGTGCCCCCAGCGCAGCTGCCGTTCATCCGCATATCCGAGGTTTGGAGCTGGCCCTTTTGTGCGTCGTAGTAGAAGAACACGACCTTTGCGTCCTGTCCGCCCAGCTCCACGGCGGTTCTCACATTGGGGTACAGCGCCCGAACAGCGGCGGAATTGGCCACCACCTCCTGTATGTAAGGGACTCCCAGCTTTTGCGCAATGGGTCTGCCGCCGGAGCCACAGACCGCCGCCCGGAACTGCGCCGCAGGGAAAAGTCCTGCCGCCTCCCGGAGCAGGCTTTCCACTGTCTCCTGCTGCCTGGCGTTGTGCCGCACGTATCGTGCGTGGAGCATTTTCCCGGTTTCCGGGTCAGCGATGACCACTTTGACGGTTGTGGAACCCACGTCGATTCCAAGGCGAAGGGTTTTGCCTGTCTCTTCCACAACGATCCTTCCTTTCTGTGCGGGCTATTCGCCCTTGGGCGACTGCGGAATCCAACCGGCAATGTCGCTCTCGTCAAAGTCATAGGTCAGTTTTTTTCCGTAGGCCTGTTCATAGGCGGCCACCTTCTGGCGGTAGTCCTGCGCCATCATTTCCTCGCTGTTTTCCCGGTCGCTTTTGGCCGGGTCAGGGTAGATGGGCGGGAGAATGTGCATGACATACCGGGTTTTGTGAAACTGGTCATTTTCCTGCCCCGGCAGGTCCCGGATCTCCACAAAACAGGAGACCACCGGAACACGGTTGACGGCGGCGTAGTAGTAAGCGCCCCGCTTGGGTGGCCGGGGCTTCCGGTAGTGGAACCACATCTCCTGCTCTGAATAAATCAGCACAGCGTGCCCCTGTGCCAGCCGCTCGTGGAGCATGGGGCCAAAGTGCTTGCGGAGATAGGTGGTGTTGTTGGCCAAGGGGATGATGTCCTCGTGATTCATCAGAAAGCCGATCCACCCCTTCATGGCCAGGTTCGTCTCCTGGCTGACCATGAAAAGCCGCCGCCATCCCGCCTTGTTGATGGCGCTTCGCACCGCTGTGTTATCCAGCGGACTGAAGTGGTTGCTGGTGACGATGACACCGCCGTGAACCCCGGCCAGGTTTTCCAGCCCCTCGATTTTTGTGCTTCGGTTCAGGTATTTGGTAACGGTGTCCGTCAGCGCTCTGGCGCAGACGTTGCAAAACCGATAGCCAAAGGTTTTATAGTTGTCCAGAAAATGCTGGGTGATGGCGTCCTGTTCCGCTTTGGACAAATCAGGGTCATCCACCTCTACTTTGCAGTTCAGGTCACCGCGCTCTGTGGCGGCACGCATATTGGCCACTACCTGCTCTTTGTTGCCTCCGATTAACATACACGAATCCTCTCTCCTTTTTCGTTCATCTTGCGGAAAGTGATGGGTTGTTTGCACACCTCTGGCCCCTTGCGCACCATGTTGCCCAGGCAGGTGCGGTCAGACAGCTTCTGCTCCTCAGAATAAGTCTCCTTGTGCCGCACGATGTCCCCATAGAAGGGGGACCCCTCCGCATAGCGCCAGAAGTAGTCCGCATACGGGATATTGTCATAGCACCAGGGCTTTTGGAACAGGTTGTAGTGGATCAGGTTGGGATGCTCCAATGTCGTACCCGTTCCTCCGCCGCCCTCCGGCGGCATGGCGTCCCAGCTCTCGTCCAGGTAGACGATTTTCCCATTGCACATGGCGTTGAAGTAGTCCTGATCCGGGGCGAGGCAGTCAAAGTGATAGGTTTGGAGCAGGTGGAGGAAATGCCCGGAGAAGCCCACCTCCCGCATTTTTTTCAGGTTCATCACCAGGATGCCGGAGTTGATATACCGGTCGATGGGAACGCCCACAGCCTGCTCCACATACTCCACCAG
>JAJQFX010000006.1 GCA_021200895.1 Clostridiales bacterium
CCCCTATCCCACTGGCGGCTTCGCCTTGTCCCTCAATCAGGTGGTCTATCAGGCACCAGACGATGTAACTTGATACCTGCTGAGACTGCCGCCCATGGCGGCTGGGGACGATTGCCGTTCCGTCCTGCCGATGGCGGACGGAACGTGCAATTTTGTTGCCCTTTGGTCGATAAAATCTGACTGTACGGCTGCGTAATTCTCCTCAACCCAAGATAGATTGCATTTTTAAGTTGATGACATTGCCTTTCAGGGGAGGCAGGAAGTTGTTGTAATTGCCACGCCATTGGCTCCCCTGAAAGGGTAGGGAGCGCAACGGAAATGCCGCTTGACGGCGGAGCTGTCAGCGAAACTGACTGAGAGGTTACGCCGTTGGAAACGTCCATACGTTACCGAAGGAAGCCATCGTAGCCAGGCGAACGCTGTTCGCCCCTACTGGAACCGGGTACCGCCGGTTATGGCCGGAAGGGATAGACGGCCAAGGGCGGGAACCCCCGCCTTACTTCACCTTGTGAGGAATATATCCCTCCGCGGCCAGCAGCTCGGCCAGTAGCACGCCGCCGCCTGCCGCGCCCCGCAGGGTGTTGTGGCTCAGGCCGACAAACTTGTAGTCATACTGGGTGTCCTCCCGCAGGCGGCCCAGGGAGATGGCCATGCCGCCCTCCAGGTCCCGCTGGAGCCGGGTCTGGGGATAGTTGGGGTCCTCAAAGTAGTGGAGGAACTGCTTCGGGGCGGAGGGGAGGTTCAGCTCCTGGGCGCGGCCCTGGTAGCCTGCCCAATCCGCCTTGATGGCCTCGATGGAGGGCTTCTTTCCCTCCGGGAAGGTCATGAACACGGCGGCCATGTGGCCGTCCGTCACCGGCACCCGGAGGCACTGGGAGGTGATGCTGGGGGTGTTGGTGGGGACGATGACACCGTCCACCAGGTCGCCCCACATCTTCAGCGGCTCCTGCTCGCTCTTCTCCTCCTCGCCGCCGATGTAGGGGATGACGTTGTCAATCATCTCCGGCCAGGTCTCGAAGTTCTTGCCCGCGCCGGAAATGGCCTGGTAGGTGGTGACCAGCACCTTTTCCAGCCCGTACTTCTCCCGCAGGGGGTGCAGGGCGGGGACGTAGGATTGCAGGGAGCAGTTGGACTTCACAGCGATGAAGCCCACCTTCGTCCCCAGCCGCTTGCGCTGGGCGTCAATGACCTTGATGTGGTCGGGGTTGATTTCCGGCACCACCATGGGCACGTCGGGGGTGAAGCGGTGGGCGGAGTTGTTGGACACCACAGGGCACTCCAGCTTCGCGATTTTCTCCTCCAGCGCCTTGATTTCGTCCTTCTTCATGTTGACGGCGCAGAAGGTGAAGTCGATTTGGGAGACAAAGGCGTCCAAATCCTGCTCAATGTCCAGCACCGTCATATCCTTGACGGAGTCCGGGATGGGGGTGGACATCTTCCAACGGCCTGCTACGGCTTCCTCGTATGTTTTACCGGCGCTGCGGCCGGAGGCGGCGATAGCGGTCAGCTGGAACCAGGGATGGTTCTCCAGCAGCGTGACAAAGCGCTGACCCACCATGCCGGTGCAGCCCACAACGCCAACGTGAAACTTTTCCATGTTACATTCCTCCAAAAAGGCTTCCCTGATTATTTCTATGCCAAGGCTTGGGATTTGGGGATAAAAAAAGGAATCAGTAGTTGCAAAACTGACTGATTCTGTACTATAATGTCTGACGGGCAGACCGTATAGGAACAAAAAGCAGACAGCTCCCCATCCCCGCGCCGGGGATGACAGTTGCCAGGCTGTTGACCTGACCCCCAGGGTGCGGCGCTCGGCGTGCCGCCCCTTCGGCGGCCTCCCCTTTCTGCGCGGCATCAAGCGGGCCTCCGAAGCCCTCTGCCGCGGATACTGATGTTGACCGCGCCTCTACTCTGCATAGACTAAGTATAGTTTAGCATAGTTATCCGCCCCTGTCAATGCCGGGGAAGGAGAAGAATTTATAAATCAAAAAAGAGAGTTTCCCACCGGTTCAGCAATTTGACCGAACTTCTCTGGGGAAACCGGACTAAATCCAAAGGAATGAGCATGGTATGAAAACAAGCGATTTTTACTACGACCTGCCGGAGGCGCTGATTGCCCAGACGCCGCTGGAGCGGCGGGACGGCTCCCGGCTGATGGTGCTGGATAAGGACACCGGAGCCATTCAGCACCGGCACTTTTACGAGCTGCCCCAGTTCCTCCGCCCCGGGGACTGCCTGGTGCTGAACGACTCCCGGGTGCTGCCCGCCCGGCTCATCGGCCGCCGGGAGACGGGAGGCGTGTCCGAGGTGCTGCTGCTCATCGACCGGGGCGGCAACGACTGGGAGTGCCTGGTGCGCCCCGGCAAGAAGCTGCGGGTGGGGGCCAAGGTCACCTTCGGCAACGGAGAGCTGACGGCGGAGATTCGGGACGTGCTGCCCGGCGGCAACCGGCTGGTGCATTTTACTTATGAGGGCATCTTCCTGGAGGTGCTGGAGCATCTGGGCCGGATGCCCCTGCCCCCCTACATCAAGGAGGAACTTCAGGACCAGGAACGGTATCAAACCGTCTATTCCAAGGTGGTGGGCTCCGCCGCCGCCCCCACGGCGGGACTGCACTTCACCCCCCAGCTGCTGGAGGAGATCCAGGCCATGGGGGTGCGCCTGGCCTATGTCACCCTCCATGTGGGGCTGGGCACCTTCCGTCCGGTGAAGGCGGAGGAACTGGAGGAGCATGAGATGCACTCCGAATACTGCATGGTGGGGGAGGAGGCCGCCCGCATCATCACCGAGACGAAGCGGGGCGGCGGCCGGGTGATTTGCATCGGCACCACCTCCTGCCGCACGGTGGAGTCCTTCGCCAACGCCGACGGCACCATAGACCCCAGCGCCGGGTGGACGAACATCTTCATCTATCCGGGCTACAGATTCAAGTGCCTGGACGCCCTGCTGACCAACTTCCACCTGCCGGAGTCCACCCTCATCATGCTGGTGTCCGCCCTGGCCGGGCGGGAGAACGTGCTGCACGCCTATGAGGAGGCGGTGCGGGAGCGGTATCGGTTCTTCTCCTTTGGGGATGCGATGCTGATAACAACCATGGTGGATGAAAATGAAGAAAAGCGGGAAACCGCAATGTCTCTTGCGGCTCAGCAGGAAAATCCGAACACAGACACGATTGCCGCTATCAAGGAACGCGATGAAATGGCACAGCACCCGGAAAAGTACAAGCGTTATTCCTCCTTTGCCGACTTTACGAAAGAGGAAGAAGCGGATGTATGAGGTCGTACCGGCTGCCCTGTTCCCTGGCAAGGGCGGGAAGCGCGGCGGAAATGCCGTTTGACAGCGTAGGCCGGGCCAATCCTCTGTGAAGAACCATGTCTAGGCAAAACCAGGCTCAGTTGGGCAAAGCCCATTTTCTTCCTCCATCCTTGCCTGAGGAGGAAAGGGCGGCGCACACTGTGCGCCCTTACGGGATGAGGAAAACCCAGCGGTTCCAACCATCGCCACTAACAGCCGGCAGCTAACAGCTTACGCCTCCTCCGGAGGCGTCTGGGCACTGACACCCACCCTTGGAAACCCGCCCGTTTCATGCTTTGCTGGGACCACCCCCAACAAGAGGAGGACCTATTATGGGGCGACTGTTTGTCGCCGATCGCTCCTGCAGCACCTGCCAAAAGGCC
>JAJQFX010000285.1 GCA_021200895.1 Clostridiales bacterium
AGATGTGTTTCAGAGACAGACCTTGGTGGGGGAACCCGCCAAGCCCCGCTTGTCCTCCGGCACCACCACTTCGGCGGCGGTGAGGACGGTGATTTCAGCGTTCCGGGCGGCCATCTTCCCCTTCAGGCTGGGATAGCGCAGGTCATAGGGGGTCTTGTTCATGGTGATGACGCAGGGCAGGGGGGCGGTGAAGTAGTCATAGCCCTCGTCGCTCTCCCGCTTGACGCGGAGGGTGTCGTCCTTCAGCTCCACCTCGGAGGCGTAGGTGATGAGGGAGCGGTTCAGGTGCTGGGACAGCTCAGGACCCACCTGGCCGGTGTCTCCGTCAATGGCCTGCTTGCCGCAGAAGATGATGTCGAAGGGCTTGCCGTTCTTCTCCTCGATGGTCTTGATGGCGGTGGAGATGATGCGGCTGGTGGCCAGGGTGTCGGAGCCGCCAAAGGCCCGGTCAGAGAGCAGATACGCCTCGTCCGCGCCCACGGCGATGCAGTCCCGCAGGGCTTCCTTGGCCTGGTCGGGACCCATGCACACCAGGGTGATTTTGCCGCCGTTGGCCTGGCGCAGCCGCAGAGCGGTCTCCAGGGCATAGGTGTCGTAGGTGTTGACGATGGCGGGAACGCCCTCCCGGATGAGGGTGTGCTTCACCGGGTCGATTTTGATCTGGGTGGTGTCCGGCACCTGCTTGATGCAGACCAGCAGGTTCAGGGGCTTGCCGCCAGAGACGGCGGGAGCCGGAGCGGGGGCCGCCACGGGAGCAGGCTTGGCCTCGGCCTTGGGCGCGCTCTTGGGAGCGGCAGCGGCGGGCTTGGGGGCGGATTTCTTGCCATTGTCGGTGTACTTCTTCTTGATCTGTCCGGCGATGACGGTGCGCTGCACCTGGTTGGTGCCCTCGTAGATTTGGAGGATTTTGGCGTCCCGCATCAGCTTCTCCATGGGGTAGTCCTTCATATAGCCGTAGCCGCCCATGACCTGCACGCCATCGATGGCGCACTTCATACCGGTGTCGGTGCCGAAGGTCTTGGCGATGGCGGCCTCGTTGGTGAAGGGCAGCCCCGCGTCCATCAGCTCGGCGGCGTGGAGGTACATCTGCCGTCCGGCCTGGACCTGAATTTCCATATCCGCCAGCATCAGCTCCACGGCCTGGAAGTTGGCTACAGGCTGGTCAAACTGACGGCGCTGCTTGGCGTACTTGGTGGCCTCTTCCACCACGCGCTGACCGATGCCAATGCCGAACGCGCCCACACCGGCCCGGCTGTGGTCCAGGGTCTCCATGATATACTTGAAGCCCCGGTTCTTCCGGCCCAGCAGGTGGTCCTTGGGGATGCGGACGTTGTCGAAGATGACCTCGCTGGTGCAGCTCAGGCGCATACCCATCTTATCCTCTTCCTTGCCAATGGACACGCCGGGGCGGTCCCGCTCGACGATGAAGGCGGACAGGCCCATGACGCCGGCGGAGGGCCGGGTGGAGGCCAGCACCGTGTAGATGCCCGCGATGGGGCCGTTGGAGATAAAGCTCTTGGTGCCGTTGATAACGTATTCGTCGCCGTCCAGCACAGCGGTGGTGCGCACGCCGCCCGCGTCAGAACCGGCATTCGGCTCGGTCAGGCAGAAGGCTGCGTACTTCTTCTCGTGCATGGTTTCAAACCACAGCTTCTGCTGGTCGTGGGTGCCGGCGATGAGCACCGGATAGGAAGCCAGGCAGTTGCCGATCAGGGTGGTACCGATGCCGATGTCGCCCCGGGCGATCTCCTCGCAGATGGCGAAGCACTGCACATTGGTCAGGCCGTTGCCGCCGAATTCCACGGGGACGCACAGCTCGTTCAGGCCCATGTCGCAGGCCATGTCCAGCAGGGGCTTGGCCGCTTCGGGGGGATTTTCGGTTTTTTCAATCTCACCGACTTGGGGGATGATCTTATTGTCCACAAATTCCCGGACCATGTCCAGCAATGCTCTGGTTTCTTCATCAAAAATCATGACAGTCTACTCCTTTGCATTGGATGTCAGGTTAGATTATAGCATTGAATCCGACGGTTGGCAATGACTTTTGTGAAAGATCAGCGCCTCCGAACCAAAATCGTAAAAAACAGCGAAAGGGGGTCCCCTTCGCCGTTCGATTCAATACCAGGTAAAAGCGGATTTCACAGAAAGACCAGACCGCCGCCGGGAAACAGTCCCCTCGCGGCAGCCTGGCCTGCGGCGCAGCCGACTCTCTGCGCCCTGTGAATCACTGTGCGGAGAGCAGCGCCCGCGCCTCCGCCGCACTGCCCTGGGAGAAGCCCTCCTTGTCCAGCAGCACCGTTCCTCCGCCGTAGGTCAGCGTCAGGGTGTGCTGTGTCTCCTGCACGTCGGTGATATCCTCGTAGGCAACGGAGACTGATTCGCCCGTCTCCGGCTCCACCAGCAGGTGGTCCTCAAAGAAGGACACCTCCCGGCCCGTGAAGCCGCCGCAGCGGGACTCAAACGCCTGATACGCCCGTTTGCACTCCACGCGGGGCAGGGCAATGCGGATCCACCCCAGCACAAGAGCGAAAATAATCAATTCAAAGCCCAGAGAGGCAAAATCGCCGGACATCAGCCGCATCAGCACCGCCAGGACTGCCAGCGCCGCCAGCAGCGCCAACGCCACCTTTGCCGCCATGCGGTTGTACTTCTGGTTCAGCTGGGCCTTGGCCCCCTCCCGGAACAGCTCCTGTGTGATTTCCGTGTGGTTGCACACCAGCGGCTCGGTCATTCCTCCTCCACCTCCCAGGGGTCGTCGTAGCAGGGGGCCTGCTCCGGGAAGTGTTCCTTAATTTCCTCCTCAAGCTGGAACGCCTGATTCAGGTCGTTGTAGAGCAGGAAGTTGGCCAGGAACAGCACAAACCACAGACCGATGATTGGCATGACCAGCATCGACCAGGGCAGAAACAGCGCAATGACCGCCCAGTACACCACTTCGATGGCGGACACCCCCAGGGTGTGCCAGAAGTATTTGATGCAGAACAGCAGACAGTTTTTGAACCGCAAAAAGTTACTCTGCTGAAACAGCACCAGCTGGGGCCAGTAGACCGCAAAAAACATAGTGACAATGAGGACGCTGACCACGTACACCGCAATGGTGCCCCAGCTGGGCAGCGTCTCCGCCCACCAGAACATCAGCAGCCCCGCGAAAATGATGATGCCCAGAAAGAGGCAGAACACCACGCCGGGCAGCAGGGCGCTCTTCCAGTTTTCCGCCATGGCTTTTCTGTAGATCTTCCACCACTTGCCCGGCGCGTCCCGCAGGGAGCGGAACAGCAGGTCATACATGCCGTAAATCCCCGGCCCGGCGAACAGTCCGCCGACGATGCTGGCGACAAACATCATCATCACGCTGGTGGAGAGAACGGCGTAGACCATGCCCAGCGCAAAGGGCAGGAAAAACACCAGTGTGACCAGACCGCACAGCATAAACGGGATGAAATCCCGCTCCAGCACCTCCCGATACCGGTCAAAGCCCGTGAGCCTGCCGCCGTCGGAATGGACGGGGTCCTCCGCAAAAAACATACCCATTGTACAACTCTCCTCATTGATTACTCAGCGTAGTGGAATCCCTCTAAGAAC
>JAJQFX010000111.1 GCA_021200895.1 Clostridiales bacterium
ATCTTAGGTTTTATGCTCCTCCTGCCGGGGGTCACATCATTTGACAACGCAGAAATTCAGCGTTCAAAAACCACTTTCTGCCTTGACGAAATTTGCCGGGGCGGTTACAATAGAACTGATTGTAGTGCAGTCAGCACCCAGCTGCCGCGCCCCTGCGCGGGATGGACGGCAGCGTTCCGGCCGGACGGCGGCCCGCGCAAACGCCGCCCGAATGTACGAAGGAGGCACATTCTCATGTCTGTCAAGCATATTTTCGTCACCGGCGGCGTGGTTTCCGGCCTGGGCAAGGGCATCACCGCCGCCTCCCTGGGCCGCCTGCTGAAGCAGCGGGGCCTGCGGGTGGCGCTGCAAAAGCTGGACCCCTATATGAACGTGGACCCCGGCACCATGAACCCCATTCAGCACGGCGAGGTATTCGTCACCGACGACGGGGCGGAGACCGACTTGGATCTGGGCCATTATGAGCGGTTCGTGGACGAAAATCTGACGGTGAATTCCTCCGTCTCCTCCGGCAAAATCTATTCCACCGTGCTGGACAAGGAGCGCCACGGCGACTTCCTGGGCCGCACCGTGCAGATCATCCCCCACATCACCGATGAAATCAAGAACCGCATCTATCGGATGGAAAAGGGCGAGCCCAAGGATGTTATCATCACCGAAATCGGCGGCACCGTGGGCGACATTGAATCCCAGCCCTTCCTGGAGGCCATCCGGCAAATCAGTCGGGAGCTGCCCCAGGAGGACTGTATGTTCATCCACGTCTCCCTCATCGTCACCATCCCCGGCTCCGGAGAGCAGAAGAGCAAGCCCACCCAGCACTCCTGCAAGGAGCTGCTGAGCATCGGCATTCAGCCCGACGTGATTATGTGCCGGGCGGACAACGCCATCGACAGCGACATCCGCCGGAAAATTGCCCTGTTCTGCAACATCCCCCCGGAGAACGCCATCGCCAACCTGACCGCCCCCATCCTCTATGAGGTGCCGCTGATGCTGGAGGCGGAGGGTCTGGGCAAGGCGGTGTGCAAGCGGCTGAAGCTGGACTGCCCGCCCCCCGACCTGACGGAGTGGAGCGCCATGGCGGCCCGGGCCAAGGCCGTAGTGGACGGCGAGGTGGAGATTGCCCTGGTGGGCAAGTACGTCGCCCTCCATGACAGCTACCTCTCCGTGGTGGAGGCCCTGACCCACGGCGGTATTGAGAACGATGTGAAAATCAAAATCCGCTGGGTGGACTCCGAGCTGGTGAACGAGGCCAACGTGGAGGAGCAGCTCTCCGGCGTCCACGGTATCATCGTCCCCGGCGGCTTTGGCGACCGGGGCATCCAGGGTATGATAGACGCCATCCACTGGGCCAGGGTGAACAACGTCCCCTCCTTCGGCATCTGCCTGGGGATGCAGATGACGGTGGTGGAATACGCCCGCAGCATGGCGGGCCTCACCGACGCCCACTCCTCCGAGCTTTGCAAAAACACTCCCCATCCCGTCATTGACCTGATGCCGGAGCAGCGGGACGTTCACGACAAGGGGGCCAGTATGCGGCTGGGGGCCTACCCCTGCAAGCTGACTGACCACAATTCCCACACCTACGCCGCCTATGGCGAGGAGGTCATTTATGAGCGCCACCGCCACCGCTACGAGTTCAACAACGATTATCGGGAGATTCTGACGAAAAACGGTCTGAAGCTGGTGGGCCTCTCCCCCAATGACCGGCTGGTGGAGGTGGTGGAGGTGCCCAACCACCCCTGGATGGTGGGCGTCCAGTTCCATCCGGAGCTGAAGAGCCGCCCCAACAAGGCCCATCCCCTGTTCCGGGACTTCATCCGGGCCGCCAAGCGGTACCGGGAGGAAGCGTATCAGACGGAGGGCTGACCGGGTCTTTAAAAAGGGATTCGTTCCCCCCTTGACTTTGCCCTTCCCCATGTTATAATAAGGTCACTGGCTCGGAGGGCATATCATTCGGCAGAAATGATACGCCGGATAAGGCTACAGGCTGAAACGCCTGTACTTTATCCGGCGTTCTTTTTTTCGGATGGGATAGTAGGCTATCAGGAGGAGTTTTCATGGATTTTTTGACCGGCAACATCAAAACGATTTACTTCAAATACCTGGTGATGGCCTTTGGCGGTTCGCTGATCTCCTCCGTCTACGGCATCGTGGACATGGCGATGGTGGGCAACTACCAGGGGCCGGACGGCACCTCCGCCCTGGCCATCGCCGCCCCGCTGTGGAACATCATTTTCAGCCTGGGGATGCTGATGGGCATTGGCGGCGCCGTCCTGCTCAGCACCCTGCGGGGCGCGGGGCCGGGGAACGAAGATGCGTCCAACCAGCTCTTCACCGCCGCCGTCATCGGCGGGGCGCTCCTGTCCGTCGTGGTGTGGGTGGGGCTGATGTTTTTTGACACTCAGCTGCTGACCCTCTTCGGGGCCACGGAGGAGCTGCTGCCTCTGGTGAAGCAGTACATCCTGCCCATCAAATTCCTGGTGCCTGTCTACCTGTGGACGCAGCTGCTGTCCGCCTTCCTCCGCAACGATGGCGACCCTGGCCTGGCCACCGCGGCGGTGTGGATCGGCTGCCTGTTCAACATCGTAGCGGACTACTTCTTCATCTTCGTCATGGACTGGGGGCTGTTCGGCGCAGGCTTCGCCACCATCCTGGGGACGATCCTCTCCCTCCTCATCATGCTGGCCCACTTCTTCCGCAAACGGAACACCCTCCGGCTGGTGCGGCCCGTGGCGCTGGGGGCAAAGCTGTGGAAAATCACCGTCACCGGCTTCTCCACCTTCTTCGTGGACGTGGCCATGGGCATCCTGACCATCCTGTTCAACCGGCAAATCATGGCGCTGCTGGGCTCCAACGCCCTGTCCGTCTACGCCATCATCATCAACATCAGCACCCTGGTGCAGACCTGTGCCTACAGCATCGGCCAGGCGGCCCAGCCCATCCTCTCAACCAACTTCGGCGCGAAGCAGGGCCGCCGCATCCGCGGGGTGCTGGCCTATGCCCTGGGCACGGTGGCGGTGCTCAGCGTGGTGTGGACGGTTCTGGATCTGGCCATCCCCAACGCCCTGGTGCGGCTGTTTATGACCCCCACGGCGGAGATTTTAGCCATCGCCCCCACCATCATCCGGCGATACAGCATCTCCTACCTGCTGCTGCCCTTCAACATCTTCTCCACCTACTACTTCCAGGCCCTGATGCAGCCGGGCGCGGCCTTCGCGGTCTCCGTCTCCAGGGGAGCGGTGGTCGGCGGGGCGCTGATTTACCTCCTGCCGGCGGTGGCGGGGGCGGACGCCATCTGGTTCGCCATGCCCATTACCGAGCTGGTGGTGGCCGTCTATGTGGCGGTGATGATGGTTCGGTACACCAGAAGGCTGGAGGATACCGCCACACGTCCCTGAACAGCGGTGGTGTCAGCTTTCCACCCCTCCGCCTCCGAAGCAATATCATCATTTTAAGGGGATTACACTCCTTAGACAGGGATACTATAAGGAACTAAGGCGTTTGCCCTCCCGGCGGGCCTGAGTACCGCCTGTTGACCCTTTACGGTATCCTCCTCGGACAGTGACCCTCGCCAGCGTAGCTGGCATCGGTTTCCGGCTAAAAATGTGCCGCTGGCACATTTTTGGACGCCGTAAATTGCTCCGCCAAGAAATGGGGGAAAGAAGG
>JAJQFX010000219.1 GCA_021200895.1 Clostridiales bacterium
CTGGCGGCTTCGCCTTGTCCCTCAATCAGGTGGTCTATCAGGCAACAGACGATGTAACTTCACACTGGTGAGACTGCCGCCCATGGCGGCTGGGTAACATTCTTAGTTTCCATTGGTCGTGCTAATCTGTTTTTTCAGTACGGAAACACATTTTTCTTTAGATAAATGAAGTTTAATTCTTAAGTTGATGACATTGCCCTGAAAGGGTAAGGAGCGCAGCGGAAATGCCGCTTGACGGCGGAGCTGTCAGCGAAGCTGACTGAGGGGTGATGCCGCAGTCTGTTCCGTTGGTATTTTGTAATGGTTGAGCAAAACAAAGTTTTAGTTTTCACGTTCTACTACCGGATGGCCGAACCCCCGGCGGTTTCAACCACGGCGGCTAACAGCTAACGGCTAACAGCTAACAGCTCCCCCCTACAACGGCGCTTTCTTGAGTTTGGCAAACCGCCGGGGGTACTGCCCCGGAGTGGGGCGCACCTTCTCCACCCGCACCAGCCGGTGGGTAACGTCGGCGCCGGAGATGGTGTAATCCACGGCGGGCAGCAGCCGCCCGCCCAAGACGGCGATGGCATGGGCGGCCCTGTCCACCTCCGCCCGGCTGTCCACGCTCTTCATGGCCACGAACAGCCCGCCCACCCTGACGAAGGGCAGGCTCAACTCCGCCAACATTCGGAGGTCGGCCACCGCCCGGGAGGTCGCCACGTCAAAGCCCTCCCGGAAGTCCGGGGACTGGCCCAGCTCCTCCGCCCGGCCGTGGAGGCAGGCCACGTCCGCCGCCCCCAGTTCCGGGGCGATGGAGGCCAGCCAGCGCATCCGCTTCTCCAGGGCGTCCAGCAGGGTCATTTCACAGTCGGGGACGAGGAGCTTCAGCACCATGCCGGGGAACCCCGCGCCGGAGCCTACGTCCAGCACCTTTGCCCCGGACAGGGGAACGTGGGCCGCCAGGGCGGCGCAGTCCAGCATATGGAGCCGGGCGATTTGCTCCGGGTCGGTGATGGCGGTCAGGTTCATCACCTGATTTTGGACTTGCAGCAGCTGGCCGTACCGGGCCAGAGCCGCCGCCCCATCGGTGGGCAGGCCCAGGGCCTCCATGCCGGCGGACAGTATCGTTTCCATAGCGCTCCTTTCCGGGGTCATGGGCGGGCCTGGTCAAAGATGGCCCACAGCGCCGCCTCGTCGCGCTCCGGGTGGAGGGTATCCTTCCGGGCGTTTACAAGTTCGTCAAAGCTGCCAATGACCCGGGCGGGCACACCGGCTACCACCGTACCCGGCGGCACGTCTCTGGTGACGATGGCCCCCGCCCCAATGACGGCGTTGGGGCCGACGCGGACGTTGGGCAGGATGCTGACATCCGCCCCGATGAACACGTTGTCCATCACCTCGATGCAGCCGTAGGACTTCGTATAGTGCTGGTCATGCAGGCCGGACAGGAGGATGTCAATGCGGTCATGGCAGATGAAGCGGACGCCGGTGGCGATCACTACATTATTGTGCAGCTTCAGCAGTTTGGGGTCGTCAGGGTAGTTCCGGGAGTAGTAATAGACGTGCTGCCCGATTTCCTGCAACACCTGATGCTTCCGCAGGTAGTCCGCCCGGCGGAAACCATTCCGCATGACGGCAAAGTGGGCCTTCCGCAGCAGCGTCCGGTAGCGGCTCAGTGGGTTTCCCATAGTGCGGCCCTCCTCTTCTCAAGCAAAAACATTCATCTTAAACTCATTTTACCATTAAAAACGGTGGATTGCAACGCAAGTCTGCCCTTCTTTGGAAATTTTGTGAGGGGACGCCGCATTTTTTCTCACGAGGCCCGCAACCCCGGCGCCCCGCTTTGCGTCTATAGAAGCAGAACAGATACGATAGGAGGTATCCTTATGAACCGTTTTTTCTCACTTTCCCTTTTCCTGGCCCTGGCCTTCCTGCTGGCAGGCTGCACCCCCGCCGCCACCACCGACACGGGGGACAGCTCCGCCCTGGGGGAAGCGATTTGCTACGACCCGCCAGCGCCAGAGGAAACCGCCGACAGCGCGGCGCAGTACACCGGCGTTATCACGGCCCGCTTCACCGAGGGGTGCGGCGAAGATCAGGCGGAGGTGCTGACCCTGGAGACGGAAGATGGTGCTGTCCACTGCACCCTCCTGGAGGCCAGCCAGGGGGACCTGTCCGCCGCCGTGGGCGACCGGGTGACAGCGGAGTGCCAGGTGGTGGAGGGCGCGCCGGACTACCACCCCATCCTGACCCTGACAGTGCTGGAGCAGGCGTCCTCCGCCGGAGAAACCGCCGCCTATGAGACGGACGCCCTCTCCCTCTCCCTCTCCGTCACTCTGCCGGAGGGCTGGGCATGGGAGCTGGCAGACGATGCGGACAACCCCGGCATCGCCTTCTGGCGGTCAGACGCGCCGGAGCTGGAGGTGACGCTGGCCCTCTACCCCAGCGGTATCGGGATGTGCGGCACCGGCGTCGCCATCAAGCAGGTGGCCCTCTCTGACGGCCTGACCGCCACCACCTACACCGAGGGGTCGGGGGAGAACCTGTGGTTCACCCTGATTTATGAGGACGTGGACGGCCTGCCGGAGGGGGCCGCCCTGGTGGCCCGCTACAACGGCAGCGCCGCCCTTTGGGGGGAGTGGACGGAGGGCGTGTACGCCATCCTGTCCACCGTGCAGTATCAGGGGGACTTCCTGCCCTGGGCTGACGCGCTGGAGACGGCCAAGTCCGACTTTGCCCAGCTGTACGGCTACACCCCGGAGGATTGGAGCGGCGAGTTTGACCCGGACACCGGCGTTTGGACAGTTACTTTTTACGAGGAGGACGAGGACGGGAACCGTGTGGCGCTGGAGACGCGAACAGTTGATGGGGCCGTCGTGGGCAATGCGTCTGACCAGGCGGGGTGAAGCACAGCGGAACCGCTTGCCAAGCCGTCCCCCGTTTGCTATACTGTTGAAAACGACACTGACAAGGGGGAACCTTCCATGAAAGATTACGGAGCCATTGCCGAGGGCTACTTCCGCCAGGGGTGCAGCTGCGCCCAGAGCGTAGCCGCCGCCTTCTCCGAGGAGCTGGGGATGCCGGAGGAGCAGGTGCTGCGGATGCTCAGCGGCTTCGGCGCGGGCTTCGGGCGGCTGCGGGAGGTCTGCGGCGGCTTCTCCGGGCTGACCTTCGTTATCTCCACCCTGTACGGCTCGGCAGACCCCGCCAAAAAGGGGGAGATCTACGCCATCATCCAGGCGCTGGCGGAGGAGTTCAAGGCCCGCGGCGGCGGCAGCCTCCGCTGCGAGGAGCTGCTGGGGCTGGAGCAGCCGGAGGGCAGCGCCGTTCCCAGCCAGCGGACGGCGGACTACTACGCCAGCCGCCCCTGCCCCGCCCTGGTGCGGATGGGGGCGGAGCTGTGCGGGGCCTATCTGGAGGCGCACCCGGTGGAGGGGAATCCCTTGGGGAAGGAATGAGGAAAGGACCGCCCTTCTCCCCCTCCGGCGGGGTTGACTCTCCTTAGATGGATAGTAAAAGGAACTATGTTTTGCCCTCCCGGCGGGCTGGTTCTCCTTAGGTATGGTTCTTTCAATGAACAACGGCTTGCCCTCCCGGCGGGCCCTATTTCTCGCTCCGCCGAGAAATAGGGGAAAGAGGGCGGCTCAGGGAGGGGCTTCGGGGCCTCGCCCCTCCCTAAGAAC
>JAJQFX010000232.1 GCA_021200895.1 Clostridiales bacterium
TTCTCATACATATTCAGCCCGAAGGGGATGCCGATGCGGCCCCGGACGCCGGTGCCCTCGCCCTTGCCCTGCATGGTGCGGAGCTTTTCGTACTTCCACTTCATCAGGTCGGGGTTCTGCACCTTCTTGCCCCCCAGGGGCTTGGAGCAGCGGTTGCCGGAGATGAACCGGCGGCCGCCGTCAAAGGTGTTGATGGTCAGGGCGCAATGGTTGGTGCAGCCGTTGCAGGTGACAGGTTTGGCGGTGTGCTGGAAGTGCTGCAGCTCCTCGGCGGAGAGGATGCTGCTCTTCTCCAGGGCCAGCTTCTTGGCCGCCAGAGCCGCGCCGAAGGCACCCATGATGCCGGCGATGGTGGGCCGGACGACTTCCCGGCCCAGCTCCTGCTCGAAGGCCCGGAGGACGGCGTCGTTGTAGAAGGTGCCGCCCTGGACGACGATATGCTGACCCAGGTCGTCGGCGGAGGACATCCGCAGCACCTTGTAGATGGCGTTCTTCACGATGGAGATGGAGAGGCCGGCGGAAATGTCCTCCACGCTGGCCCCGTCCTTCTGGGCCTGCTTCACGGAGGAGTTCATAAACACGGTACAGCGGGAGCCCAGGTTCACCGGCTTCTTGGTAAAGAGGCCCAGCTTGGCAAAGTCGGCAATGTCATAGCCCAAGGCCCGGGCGAAGGTCTCAATGAAGGAGCCGCAGCCGGAGGAGCAGGCCTCGTTCAGCATGATGGAGTCCACTGCGCCGTTGCGGATCTTGAAGCACTTCATGTCCTGGCCGCCGATGTCGATGATGAAGTCCACCTCGGGGTTGAAGTGGGCAGCGGCGTTGTAATGGGCCATGGTTTCCACCAGCCCCAGGTCGCAGCGGAAGGCGCTCTTGATGAGATCCTCGCCGTAGCCGGTGACGGCGCTGCCCTTGATGGTGATACGGTCGCCCATCAGCCCATAGAGCTTGGTCAGCTCCTCCCGGACGATGGACACCGGATTGCCCATGTTGGAGTGATAATAGGTGTACAGCAGCCCGCCGTCCGGGGCGATGAGGGCCAGCTTGGTGGTGGTGGAGCCTGCGTCGATGCCCAGGTAGGCGTCGCCGGAGTAGGTGGCGATGTCGTACATCGGGGGATGCTGGCTGTTGTGCCGCTGGCAGAAGGCGTCGTACTCCTCCTGGCTCTCAAAGAGGGCAGGAGCGGTGTCCACGCTGGAGACGGCGTTCTGAGACTCCTCCAGCTTTTTCAGCTGCTCGTCAAAGGGGTGGGCTTCATAGTCGGTGGCGCAAAGGGCCGCGCCGATGGCGGCGAAGCAGTCGCCGTCCTCCGGGAAGATGGCGTGTGCCTCGTCCAGCTGGAGGGTCTCCACGAACCGCTCCCGCAGCCCCATCAGGAAGTGGAGGGGGCCGCCGAGAAAGACGATTTTCCCCTTCAGCTCCCGCCCTTGGGTCAGCCCGGCGATGGTCTGGTCCACCACGGCCTGGAAGATAGAGGCGGCCACGTCCTCCTTCCGCCCGCCCTGGTTCAGGATGGGCTGAATGTCGCTCTTGGCGAACACGCCGCAGCGGGAGGCGATGGGGTAAATTTTCTCATGGCTCAGGGAGAGGCGGTCCAGCTCGTCCGCCGAGACGTTCATCAGGGTGGCCATCTGGTCGATAAACGCGCCGGTGCCTCCGGCGCAGGAGCCGTTCATCCGCTCCTCCAGCGCCCCGCCGAAGAAGATGATTTTGGCGTCCTCACCGCCCAGCTCGATGCCGGCGTCGGTGCCGGGAATGAAGGTGTCCACCGCAGCGGCGGTAGCGTAGACCTCCTGCACGAAGTCCACCCCGCTGGCCTTGGAAACGCCCAGACCGGCGGAGCCGGTGATGACCATATGTACCTGCTGCCCAGTCAGGAGGGAATGAACCTCCGGCCGCTCCAAAATCTCGCAGGTCTTTTCCCGCACCTTGGAGAAGTGCCGCTCATAGGAGCGGAATAAAAGCTTGTTCGCTTCGTCCAGCACCACGACCTTGACGGTGGTGGAGCCGATGTCGATACCAATTCTAAGGCTCATCTTTTTTTCACCTTGACATTTTGAAAAATAGAAGGACGGCCCGCCGCCGGAAGCTCCGGCAGGGTTCGCTGCCGGGCAAACGGACGGCAAGGAGACAGCGGGCTGCCGTCAGGTGTCCGAAGCTTATTTTAACGTATCCGGCTGCACTTTACAAGTGCCATTTTTCACAACTTCTGTGAACGGTTTGTAAATATTACGAAACGGCGATTTCCGAAATCTCCGTCATTGGGGTCGGGCAGGCCCGGTGTGGTTTTCGTTTGCCCGATTGGGGTGGCCTCTGCGCCCTGTACCGCTGCCGGGTGGGATGCAAAAAACGCCGCCTCCGAAAGATGCTTTCGCATCTGGAGGCGGCACGGGTTCGGTTCTTTTGGAGGGCCGCCTGACCCGGCCCAGGCGGTTCAATGGGCGTATTTGGTTCCACCCTGGCAAATCCATCAAACCCGCTGAAACCCCAGGAACCGGGTGCCCTGGAAGGTCAGCGTCCCCAAATCCCCTTCGGAGAGCAGGCCGTACTGCTCTCCGGAGACGGACAGTTCCAGCCGGTCGTTGGAGTGGAACTGGAAGGTGACATAGTAGGAGCAGTGGGTGGTGTGGTGCATGACGCCGTCCCCGGCGTTGTGCATATGGGTGGAGAAGTCCTGCCGCTTGGAGACCACAGCGGCCTCCACATCCAGCACAGGGGACTGATTGTTCTGGTGCCAGTCCCTTATGCCGCCCACCACATTTATCAGGATTACCACCAGGACGATGACAAAGGCTGCGAAAAACAGGACAGAAAATGTCGCACCAAACATGGCCATAATAGGATACCTCCCTTTCTTTAACATAGTCTTATTATAACAGATGGGACGTTTTTTGTCCTTTAAGAATTATTAAATTTTGATAAAAACAGATGAAATTTCGTCAGGAAATGACGTGCCGCCGCCAAAGCCCCCTGCCCCACCGCAGCAGCGCCGCCCCCAGAAGGACGCCCAGGGTGTTCAAAATCAGGTCGGCCAGGTCGGAGACCCCTGTGCCGAACAGGTACTGCCCCGCCTCTATGGCAAGGCTCAGCCCGAATCCGGCCAGGGCGGCCTGCCACAGCCGCAGTCCTGACCGCCGCCAGGCCAGATAAGCCCCGAAGGGGAGAAAGACGCCGATGTTGCCGAAGAACAGATAACAGGCGGTGCCGTAGACCCCCGCCCGGAGCCAGTTATAGTATTCCAGAAAGGGGGTGGGGGAGATGACCCCGTTTTGCCCCAGCCCGGCCAGAGAGAAGCCGGGGCGGAACACGGTGATGCGCAGCAGCCAGGCCAGATAGAGGAAAAACAGGAGGGCCAGCAGGCGGTTTGTTCGTTTCTCGTGCATAAAGGGTCGTCCTCCCGGTTCAGTGGATTCCTCCGCCTATTATAGGCGCTGGTTGGAGGATTTGCAACCCTGCCCGGCGCTGCGCTACGGAAATCAAGTTTTCGGTCAAATGTGCCAAAGAAACCCCCTCAGTCAGCTTCGCTGACAGCTCCCCTTTCAGGGCAATGTCATCAATTTAAGGGGTTTGCACTCCTTGGGCAAGGATACCATAAGGAAATAAAGCGTTTGCCCTCCCGGCGGGCCCCATTTCTTGTCCCGCCAAG
>JAJQFX010000044.1 GCA_021200895.1 Clostridiales bacterium
CTGGCGGTTGCCATGCTTGCTTCGCCGTTGGCTGAGTAAAAGGGATAACCAGTTTATGATTTAGTAAAATTGCTGAAAATCTTCTGAACTTTTTTGTTGACAGAGTTTAAAAAATGCGTTAATATACGTTTAGAATGTTTGGGACTGCGAATCCATTCAGCGCTGCCTAAGCTGAAAGCCTGATTGAGTGAAAACACCTGTTTCCCCATATGCTATCCCGATAGCACAAAACGAAATTTCGTATAAGGAGTTGAACCACAAATGACAGAGCAATATAAGATTTTTGAAGCCACTCTGTCCGGCACCTCTGTCGGCAACCCCTATCAGGACATCTGGCTGAAAGCTGCTTTCACCGATGAGACAGAGACTGTGGAGGTCAATGGCTTCTACTGCGACGAAGGGATTTACAAGGTTCGCTTTATGCCCCGAAAGCCCGGCATCTGGACTGCAACCACCCGCTCCAATGACCCCAACCTGAACGGCATCGCCCTGACCTGTGTGTGCAGTTCCGCCCAGCCGGGCAACCACGGCAGAGTATTGCCCAGGAACGAGGTTCGCCCTCAGTCCGCTGCCACAGAGGAGGACAAATTTCACTTTGCCTACGAGGACGGCACCCGATTCCAGCCGTTTGGCACCACCTGTTACGCTTGGGTGAATCAGCCAAAGGCAGTTCAGGAGCAGACGCTGGAAACGCTGAAAGCAGCCCCCTTTAACAAAATTCGGATGTGTATTTTTCCCAAGTTCTACACCTACAACACCACCGACCCTGAGCGGTACGCCTTTCAGGGCAACGCTCAGGATGGCTTTGACTTCACTCGATTTGACCCAGTGTTTTGGGACGATCTGGAGAAGCGTATTGCACAGTTGGACGAGCTTGGCATTGAAGCGGACATCATCCTGCTACACCCTTATGACCGGTGGGGCTTCGCCAAAATGGGCTATGAAACAGATGTGTTTTACCTGAAATACGCCGTGGATCGGCTGTGCCACTTCAAGAATGTCTGGTGGTCTATGGCCAACGAGTTCGATTTAATGCCCTGGAAGCCGGTAGAGGCGTGGGAGTCCTACGCCCGTGTTGTCATGGGCCGGGACAGCTACGGCCATCTGCGCTCCATCCACAACTGCAACGTCTTGTATGACTACACCCGCCCCTGGATCACCCACGTCAGTGTGCAGCGTCTCGATATATACAAAACCGCCGAAATGGTCAGCGAGTGGCGGCAGCTTTACCAAAAGCCCGTTGTAGTGGACGAATGTGCTTATGAAGGCAACATTAACCTTGGATGGGGAAATATCACCGGCGAAGAGATGACCCGGCGTTTCTGGGAAGGCTGCATTCGGGGCGGCTATCTGTCCCACGGCGAGGTCTATGTCCAGTACGACCAGATTTGGTGGTCTCACGGTGGAACATTGCATGGCACCAGCCCAGATCGAATTTCCTTCCTGAAGCAGGTCATGGCGGACGCTCCGGAGAATGTGGCCCCGCTGAAACTGACTCCGGAAAACTACGTGGACAACTGGGATGTCCCCTGTCTGTGTAAAGAGGATGACCAGTCTTATTATCTCTATTACTTCGGCTTCTTCAAGCCCCTGTTCCGTACCTATAAGCTGCCGGAAGGGAACAGCTATGAGCTCGAGCTGCTGGACACTTGGGATATGACCGTCACCAAGCTGCCCGGCGTCTACACCGGCAGCATCCGCATTGACTTGCCGGAAAAGCAGTATATGGCGATTCGCATGAAAAAAGTGGAGGCGTGACCCTCCACCAAACGGCTGTATTCGGCTTTGAAAAGCCGTGATATAGATTCTTTCCCCCTTTCCCCGCCGCCGGGCCGTTCTGCCCGGCGGCATTTTTGCGTCATTGACTGTGGGAGACGGATTTTACACCGACCCCCGCTTCACCAATCTGGTATTGACCTCCAGCTTCACCCGGCAACGGTCCCCGGTCTGCATCACATGGAGCAGCCGCAGCACTGCCTGCTGGCCCATATACTGCTTCGGCACCTGCACCGTGGAGAGGGCCGGTTCCGTGTAGCTGCACACCGGCATATCGTCGAACCCGATGACCGCCACCTGCTGGGGGATCAGATAGCCCAACTCCTTCAACGCTTTCATGGCTCCTGCCGCAATCAGGTCGTTGTCCGCAAAATAGCATCGGGCGGGGATCTCACCCTGCTCCAACAGGTGTTTCATGTCGTGGTACGCGCCGTCCATGGAAGGGGCCAGGGACAGCACCTGAGAGCGGGAGGCGGAGTATCCGTTCTCCCGGACGGCCTTGAAGAAGCCGTCCGCCCGTTCGTCGAAGTTGCCGATGGGGTAAGAGGAGCGCAGGTAGCCCGCCTGGGCGTGGGTCTTGCGCATGACGTAGTCCGCCGCCGTAAACGCCCCCTGAAAGTTGTTGATGAGGACGCAGTCATAGGGGAGGTTTTCATAGTAGGTGTCCAGCACCACCAGAGGGAGTTTCAGCTTTGCAAAGGGCGCGAAATCCCCCTTTTTCATCTCTGTAGCCAACAAAATCATGCCACCGCAATAGTGAAAACGGCGAAATTGGTCTTCGATGGGGGTGTCTGTGTTGAGATACTGGACGTTAAGGCTGTAATGCGCTTCGGCGCAGGCGGTCTCAATGCCGGAGATCACCTCGAAGAAAAAGGGGGTGTCCGTCAGCACCGCGCCGTGTTTGCGGTAGACCACCAGGGCGATGGTCCCCACCTCGCTCTGGGGCCGTTCGGCGGCGGTTTTTGTCATATCGTAGCCCCGCGCCTCGGCCAGTTCCAGCACCCGCCGCCGGGTGGCCGCGCTGACGCCGGGTTTGCCGTTCAGCGCCATAGAGACCGCCGCCGCTGAAAGGCCAAGTTCCTTTGCCAGCTCCTTTGCCGTTACCGCCATGATGATTCCTCCTGTGATCGTTTTTCACAGCATAGCAGATTAAGTGAATTAAGTCAATGATTTTCTGAAATCAACTTAATTCTAAATTGCAGTTAAGTTCCTTTGTTGGTATCCTTAAACTATCAAATCTAAACGGAGGAACTACGATATGGCAAACATTGTTCTGGGCTACGCGCCCACCCGCCGAAGCATCTTCAGCGCCCCGGACGCAGTGAAATACCGGGGCCTGACCGCAGACCGTCTGCGGGAGCTGGGTGTCAACTTCGTGGACATCGACGACATCAACGAGGAGGGCCTGCTCTACAACGAGGAGGACCGGCTGAAAGCGCTGGAAAAGTTCCGGGCTGCCGGGGTGGACGGCCTGCTGCTGGCCCACTGCAACTTCGGCACGGAGTACATCTGCGCTCGGCTGGCCAAAGACCTGGGGGTGCCGGTGCTGCTGTGGGGCCCTCTGGACGAGCGCCCGGAACCCAACGGCGTCCGCCTGCGGGATACCCAATGCGGCCTGTTCGCCACCGGCAAGGTGCTGCGCAGGTTCGGCGTCCCCTTCACCTACCTGACCAACTGCCGCCTGAACGACCCGGTGTTCGAGCGGGGCCTGCGGGACTTCCTGGCCGTGTGCAACGTGGTCAAAACCTTCCGCAACATCAAGATCCTGCAAATCGGCCCCCGGCCCTTCGACTTCTGGTCTACCATGTGCAATGAGGGCGAGCTGCTGGAGAAGTTCAACATCCCGCTTGCCCCCATCCCCCTGCCG
>JAJQFX010000060.1:0-15945 GCA_021200895.1 Clostridiales bacterium
TATGGTGGGTATAGCTCAGTTGGTTAGAGCGCCAGATTGTGGCTCTGGAGGCCGACAGTTCGAATCTGTCTATCCACCCCATTTATTACCTCTTGGAAGTGTTCAAGGCCAGAACGGTTGCTTATGTTCTTCCGATCTGGCTTTCTTCTGTGAGAAAAGGACAATGGGATGTCGCCAAGTGGTAAGGCAAAGGACTTTGACTCCTTTATCCGTGGGTTCGAATCCCGCCATCCCAGCCAGAATATTACGGGTAATTCCCCCGTTGTCATAGCTTGTGCTTCACGCCCCAGTAGCTCAGTCGGCAGAGCACCTGCCTTTTAAGCAGGGTGTCCGGGGTTCGAATCCCCGCTGGAGCACCAAAGCTCCCGAGCGCAAATGCGTTCGGGAGTTGTTTCTTTTCCCCTTCCCTTCCAATGGGATTCCCGTCAGCACAAAAATAGGGCCAGCCCCTCTCTTGCCTGCGCTTGAGAGCGGCCGGCCCTTTTTCTATCGGCCTGGTTTATGCGATGGGTTCGTCAAAGGTAATGATTACATTCTTTCCGCTGCCCGGCAGGGAGAAGCGGAGATACACACACTGGGACCCGTATCCGTTCCAGTTGGCCCCGTTGTCATGGGTCTGGGTGAGCTGATAGTAGTCCTCCTCCAGCTCCGTCACGTCAAACCAGGTGGAGAACGGTGTGGTGCCGGAAAGCTCCTGGTGGCACTCGAAGGAGTCATTGAAGAAGTCTATCCTGCAATGGGAGGCCGTGGTGACGGACGTGCCCCGGATATAGAGCGTCTTCGGGAAGCCGTCGCTGTCCTGCCCCAGGAATTGATTTTCAATGAAGCCGGTCACAAAGTAATCGGCGTCCGTGCCAACGTTGCCGTAAGACATATATTTGCCGTCCATGTAGCCCACGTCGTTGTAGATGGAGCCGTCGCTGTCGATGGAGGTGGGAATCAGGTTCGTCACATCGTAGCTGGGCGCGGCCTCCTCGGCGGAGATGACCAAATCGCCCGTCACCGCCGAAACAGTGATGGAGCCATCCGTCGCGTCATAAGCGTCCGCCGTGATGTCCACCCCGCCCATGGTGACGGTGACGTTGCTCAGGGTGTAGCCGCTGGTGGTGACGGTCAGGACGGTGGAGTAGCCCTCCCCATCCACGGCATAGGTGGCTGCGTTGGAGGAGGTAACACCGTCCAGCGTGTAGGAGATGCTGTGGGTGTTCACGCTGGCTGTGGCGGTGATAACAATATCGCCGGTGACAGTGCTGATAGAAATCGTCATGGCGTCTGCGTTCCACACGTCGGCGGTGACATCCACACCGCCCATGGTAACGGTCATGCCCGTCAGCGCCGCGCCGGAGGGCAGAGTGAGGGTCGCGGCATAGCTGCCGCCATTGGAGACTGTGGCGGCGCTGTTGCTGGTGGTCAGCCCGGTAAGGGTGTTTGTGATTGTATTCTTGATGGTAACGGTGTCCGGCGTGCCGTCAATCATGGCAGTTCGGTAACGGTTCACCAGGTCGGCCTGAATGCCCGCTCTGCCGCACCAGTACAGCACATTGTCCAGGATGCTGCCGCCCTCCGCCAGGCCGGAAAAATAGTCTCTTAGTCCGACCCAAGGGGAGTACGTCCGCTTGATATTCAGCACGCTGCCGCCCCACAGGGTCCCCATCAGGGCGCTGACCTCATAGTGAATGTCCAAATCTGCGCCGGACATCCCCAAAAGCGCCTGGAGGAAGAAGCAGACCAGCCCGGTGCGGTCGATGCCCCGGGAGCAGTGGATGTAGGTGGGAACGCCCATGGCGGCGTTCTCCATACATTGATTGAAGCAGGCAACCAGGGTGCCTCTGTACTCATTTGTACTTTCAAGGGAGAACAGGTTCTCGTAGGAGTCCGGCGTTTCCAGCGGGAAGGAGCCGTACCCCACGCCGTCCCCGAAGTTGTATTGGCTGGCGCCGCTGTTCTCCAGGTCGATTTCATATTTCAGGTGGCAGACGTTTTTCATCGTGGCGGCAAAGGTGGAGGACGCGCTCGGATAGACGCCGCGATACAGCAGACCATACCGCACCGTTCCGCCGTCGCAGGCGGAGCCGCCCAGGTCTCTGGCGTTATCTTCCTCCGTGTCGTAAATCTGCCGCAGGCTGCCGATGGCAAGGAGCTTGCCGTTGGCCGTGGTGCCGCCGCTCCCATCGACGGTGTACCAGCGGTAGGTGTGCCCCGGAATCAGGCCACGGACGGTATAGGTTCCGGCGGAAACGGCTTCGCTCCAGGACAGGTCTGGGGCGTCCTCATCACAGAGGTAGAGGGTACCCGCCGCAGGGAGGGTGAGGTCATACCCGGCGGGGTCGTCATAGTTCGCTTCCGTGGTGGCGTAGTCCCCCATCACCGAGACGGTGGCGTAGTTGTCCTCCGTGTACGCCGCCTCCGCCGCCTCCAGATAGGCGGCCAGCGTGCTGTTGAGCTGGGAGAAGGTGGAGACGCTGTCGTCCGTTCCGCTGCCGTAGCCGCCGACCAGGGTGGCGATGGCGTCGTGGATGGTGGCGTCGCTCCCGCCGGTGGCGGCGTTGGCCGAGGTCAGGTCGGCCTGAAGCTGGGCCTGGATGGTGCTCAGGCTGCTCACTAGGCGTCACCTCCCACCAGGGCGGCCAGGTCGGCCACAGAGCCGTCCAGGGCTTCGGTCAGCGTCTCCACGCTGGTCTCGAGGGCACTGACGGAGTTGTCCAGGGCGGCGATGCCCTCCTCCATGTTGTTCAGGGCGGCGGCAGTGATGGTGTTGCCGCTGGCCCAGGTCGTTTTCGTGTAAGACATTTGGTTCCCCCCTTTCAACTGCGCCGGACGGGCTGCGGTGCCGGGGTCAGGTTAGTTCGGTTTATTTTCATTTGCGTTCGTTCCTTTCAATGGTATCCGCCGCACTGGCGGTAGCTCTGCACCCAGGCCAATGGATGGCCTGGGTGCTTCGGTTTAGCGGTATCCTGTCGCCAAAGGCGGCAGTTGAACCACGATTTGTGAGAGGCAGGCAGATTTGAGATTTGAGACGTAGTTTTATGTCCTCATAAATCACGAATCGTGGTCTATGCTTAGTATAATACACGCAGTCCCATTTGTCAACCCCAAAAATCTCTTTTTGTGAAAAATTGATTGACTATATTCACGAAGCGTGTTATCATGTCAGAGAAGGGGGAATGCACAATGACAGTTGGACAACGCCTCAAATTGCTCCGGGAGGAGCATTCTCTCACCCAGGGGCAGTGTGCCGCAGCGCTGGGGCTATCCAAGAGCACCATCGGAATGTATGAAATCGGGCAGCGGGAGCCGAACCTGGAAACGCTGCACGCCATAGCCGATTATTTTCAGGTGGATGTGGCCTATCTTCTCGGGACGCAGGAAATCAGGAGCGTGGACGAGCTGCTGCGGCAGGTGGAGGAAACGCTGACTATCTCAGATACCGACCCGCAGTTGACTGAACTGATGGACAGCGCGGCCCAGCTGAACGCCCAGGGAAAGCAAAAGCTGGTGGAGTACGCCAGCGACCTGGTGCTGTCCGGGCATTATCGGCGGAACGAGAGCACCGTATAACAAGGAGCAGCCGCTGATGTACCGGAATTACATTTTTGACCTGTACGGAACGCTGGTGGACATCCACACCGACGAATATAAAGACGAACTTTGGCAGGCGCTGTGTCCCCTCCTGGCAGAGGACGGCGTCTCCTACCAGCCGGAGGAGCTGCGAAGGGCTTACCATGACGAGGTGCGCCGCCAGGAGGCGCTTCTGCGGAAGGCCCTCAAGGATGCGGGCCGCACCGGGGAGCCAGAGCTTGAAATCGGGGACGTATTCCGGAGGCTGGTTTCAGCGAAAGGGGTCTGCCTAGACGGGCAGGAAATCGCCGCCCTGGCCCGCACCTTCCGCATCCTGTCCACAGAAAAGCTCCGCCTTTTCGATGGCGCAGAGGCGCTGCTTCGCCGCCTGAAAGCGGATGGGAAAGACGTTTACCTGCTGTCCAACGCCCAGCGGCTCTTCACCGGGCCGGAGCTGTCCAGCCTGGGGCTGAACGGGTATTTCGACGGTATCCTCCTGTCCTCCGACGCCGGGGTAAAGAAGCCTGACCCCCGGTTCTATCAAATGCTGCTGCGCCAATACCGCCTCCGGGCGGAGGACTGCCTGATGACAGGGAACGACGACCTGGCCGACTGCCACGGTGCGGCGGCGGTGGGGATGGACAGCTGCTATATCTGCACCGAGCAGTCCCCTGTGCGGCAGCGGCTCCTGCCGCCGCGCTGCAGGGAAATTCATCACATTTTGGAGGTGCTGACCGTGGGGGAAGCGGCGCTGGCCAAGCTGCCTGACTGAAAAGGGACGGTTTACCGGTCTGTCAGCACCAGCATGATAGACGACCCGACGGCGTTTTTAACGCAGTATCGCAAAGATGAAGCCATTCTGTTCTCTGCTTATACATCCACCGGGGAAAAACGTCTATGACCCAAATATGGAGATTCAGTATGTAATTACGTCTAGACGAGGGAAAGACATCTCAAGCATAAACGTGAAGGAACAAGAAGTCTTGTTCAAACGCAATGCAAAATTTATCGTTGAACGAGTTGATGGGAAAACTATTTACATATCGGAGGTGTAGCCAATGGAGACACATAAGTATCCTGACAGATTCTATACCGACCCCGGGTTTCGGCGTGTTCTATGCTGTTATTGCAAGTCTTACTTAGGCAGAACTTCTTGCAAATGGTATAAAAATATCCCGGATGAGTTGTTATCCAGAATGCCAACCGATTCTCAGGATTGTGGAAACGGACACCATTTCGAGCCGAAGGAAGAAAACGAAAGCACGATGTGAAAACACCGTGCTTTTCTTATGCCAATTTTCAGGAGGTACCTGCATGATTTGCCCCTATCATGTCAAAAAAAGAACGACCGTCCTGCATTGGGTGCAGACCAACCAGGACGGAGACGGTGGGTTTCCGGCAGGAGGACTTGCAAGCCATCCTGGGCCATGAAAGCTATGAAATCACTGCCAGCATCTATATCCACCAAAGCCCGGGAACGTTGCAAAAAGCCATGGAGATAATCGGCTGAACCGTAACAACCCCGTAGCAACGCTATGCGATTTTTGAGAAATAGACAACGCTAAAAGTGCAAAAAAGTGGGCGAATCTGAAAAGATTCGCCCACTTTTGGTCCGAGTGTTGAGATTCGAACTCAAGGCCTCTTGAACCCCATTCAAGCGCGATACCAAACTTCGCCACACCCGGATGTTGCCGTTCCCGACAGCCAGATTATAATAGCACACTCCGGCAGAAATTGCAAGCCCCAATTTTTGTTTTTTTCAGATTTTTCCGTGTGGGCAGCGTGTCACCCTCGCCAGGCAATTTTTTCCTCTTTTCTGAAAAAAGGGGTTGACAAACGTCGGTTCTTCTGCTATCTTAATCATAGTAAATCCCTAGGAAATAGGGAATTAAGGCTCCCGGCCTCATTTCTGCCGGAACCGCTATCTTCCCGCCGCGTCCTGCGGCGTAAGGAGTGTCAGACGATGACCGTTATCTTCCCTGAGGTGCTGCGGCACAACTTCCGCTTTGGGCGAATGTGACCTCTTTCCCTCTGCACGTCCCCGCACGATGGTTTCTCCCCCTTTAATTCCTGTTTTACCCACAGGAAAGCCAAATTAAATGAAAGAGGTATTTTATCATGGCAGCCATTACTGAACAGACGAAACAGTCCTGGAAATTTGAAACGAAGCAGCTCCACATCGGCCAGGAAAGCCCTGACCCCGCCACCGACGCCCGGGCGGTGCCCATTTACCAAACCACCTCCTATGTGTTCCGCAGCAGCCAGCACGCCGCCGACCGCTTCGGTCTGGCCGATGCAGGCAACATCTACGGCCGCCTGACCAACTCCACCCAGGGTGTCTTTGAGGACCGGGTGGCGGCCCTGGAGGGCGGCGTGGCCGGTCTGGCCCTGGCCTCCGGCGCGGCGGCCATCACCTACACCATTCAGGCCCTGGCCACCGCCGGGGGACATATCGTGGCCCAAAAGACCATTTACGGCGGCTCCTACAACCTGCTGGCCCACACCCTGCCCCTCTACGGTGTCACCACCATCTTTGTGGACGCCCACGACCTGGCCCAGGTGGAGGACGCCATTCAGGAGAACACCCGGGCGATTTACATCGAGACCCTGGGCAACCCCAACTCCGACATCCCGGACATCGACGCCATTGCCGCTATCGCCCACAAACACGGCCTGCCCCTGGTGATCGACAACACCTTCGGCACGCCCTACCTGATTCGCCCCATCGAGCATGGCGCGGACATCGTGGTACACTCCGCCACCAAGTTCATCGGCGGCCACGGCACCTCTCTGGGCGGCGTCATCGTGGACGGCGGCACCTTCGACTGGGCCGCCTCCGGCAACTATCCCCAAATCGCCTCCCCCAATCCCTCCTATCACGGGGTCTCCTTCGTCCAGGCCGCAGGCCCCGCCGCCTTCGTCACCTACATTCGGGCCATCCTGCTGCGGGACACCGGCGCGACCATCTCCCCCTTCAACGCCTTCCTACTGCTCCAGGGGCTGGAGACCCTGTCCCTGCGGGTGGACCGGCACAACGAGAACACCGCCAAAGTCATCGACTATCTGGTGCAGAATCCCCATGTGGAGCACGTCAACCACCCCTCGCTGCCCGACCATCCCGACCACACCCTGTATGAGAAGTATTTCCCCCACGGCGGCGGCTCCATCTTCACCTTTGAACTGAAAGGGGACGCCGAGGATGCCAAGGCGTTCATTGACCGGCTCCAGCTGTTCAGCCTGCTGGCCAACGTGGCAGACGTGAAGAGCCTGGTGATTCACCCCGCCTCCACCACCCACAGCCAGATGAGCGCCCAGGAGTTGGAGGACGCAGGCATCCACCCCAACACCGTCCGGCTGTCTATCGGCACCGAGCATATTGACGACATTCTCGCCGACCTGGAGCAGGCCTTCCAGGGCTAAGCAACCGTTCACCTTCAGCAATGCCGCTGTAAATCTTTTGGTTTACAGCGGCGATTTTTCGTGCTATTCTATTACTTGTGATTGATTCTGCGGCAATGCGCCGAAAAATTTGGGAGGAGAAAAAGCTATGAAGCTCTTCAAAAAAGTCAACATCACCCTGGCCATCTTCATTGGCCTGGTGCTGGGTATCCTGCTGGGCCTGCTGGTGCCGGGCAGCGTGGGCTGGTTCTACAGCATCCTGTCCGTCGTCAGCTCCCTGTACATGAACGCGCTGAACATGATGATTTACCCCCTGGTGTTCTGCTCCATCGTGGTGGGCATCCACGGCATCGGCAGCGTCAGCAAGACCGGTAAAATCGGCGGGCTGTCCCTGCTGTTCTTCCTGGTGACGACCGCTGTGGCCAGCGCCCTGGGCCTGGTGCTGCCCCGCATCCTGAACCTGGGCACCGGCGTCACCATTGAGATGACGGAGAGCACCGTAGAGGCCACCCAGTTCACCAGCCTGCTGGACACGCTGGAGAACCTGATCCCCTCCAACCCCATCGCCTCCTTCGCCGACGGCAATATGCTCCAGGTGCTGGTGTTCGCCCTCATCATCGGCTTCACCATCCTGGCTGTTGGGGAGAAGGGTGAGCCGCTGATGGCCGTCATCACGTCCGTCAACGACGTTTCGCTGAAAATCATCTCCGTGGTGATGTACTTCACCCCGCTGGGCGTCCTCTGCTCCATCGCCACTGTGGTGGAGGCCAACGGCACGGACACCATCCTGTCCCTGGCCACCGTGATGATTGCCCTGTATGTCACCTACTTCCTGTACGTCGTGGTGTTTTACGGCGGGCTGGTCAAGACGCTGGGCAAATGCTCCATCCGGAAGTTCTTCTCCGCCGTGGCCCCTGCCGCGCTGAACGCCTTCGGCACCTGCTCCTCCTCCGCCACCATCCCCCTGAGCATGAAGTGCATGGAGGAGGAGCTGGACTGCCCCAATGAGATTACCTCCCTGGCCATCCCCTTGGGGGCCACGGTGAACATGGACGCGGTGTCCATCGTCATGAGCTTTATGATTACCTTCTTCGCCTCCGCCTGCGGAGTGGAGGTCAGCATCAGCATGATGGTGGTTATCCTGCTGGCCAACGTGCTGCTGAGCATCGGCACCCCCGGCGTTCCCGGCGGGGCCATCGCCTCCTTCGCCGCCCTGTCCGCCATGGCGGGGCTGCCCACCGGCATCATGGGGGTGTACATCAGCGTCAACACCCTGGCGGACATGGGGGCCACCTGCGTCAACGTGCTGGGCGACCTGGCCTACTGCCAGGTGCTGAACGCTCAGCTGAATAAGAAAAAGCCCGCAGAAACAAAGTAACTCCGTCATCAGCGGAGCAGGTTGTCCGTCTCAGGCGGAGCATGATGCAGAAAGCACAGTTGACCGCTGACGCTGTGACGGAAAACAGCGGTCAACCTATGCCAGTGGGTGCTGCTCCCAGGTGGCTGACTGCGGCTTCCGCGCAGTGCGCGCCCGCCTCGTTCCTCCCTAAATAAGGATGGGGGGAACAAGGTGGTTGCTTGACCTCCGGGGCTGCGTTCTTCAGGTATAGGGAACCTCTGAATAAATGGACGAGAACGGATTGCGAGGAAATTTGCGTCAGAAAAAGGCGCAAAAACGCAGGAATCCTGACGGATTTCAAGATTTTGCAACGCATTTATGGCGGAAATTTACCGCAAGACGCCGAAGTGCATTTGTTCAGAGGTTCCATAGTTCTTTATAGCGGATTTATCCGGCCTTCCCTCGCCAGGGAAGGCCGGATAAAATGGTTTTAGGGAACCTTTCCCAAGGAAAAGTGTTCATCCGCCGTCAAGTGTCAGAACGGCAATCATCCCCAGCTGCCAGCGACATACCGGCAGCTTCCTCACGCCCCGTTGCAAATCCAGCCGGAATCTGCTATACTGATTCCAACGACAACCAACGCGCAGTAGCCGCCGGAGCCCGGCGGCCCTGCAAAAGAGGGGACTCTTATGCTGAAAGACAAAACGATTCTTCTGGGCGTCACCGGCGGCATCGCCTGCTACAAGAGCGCCATGCTGGCCTCCGCCCTGGTGAAGCAGCACGCCAACGTGCAGGTGGTGATGACGAGGAACGCCACCGAGTTCATCACCCCCCTGACCTTTGAGCAGCTGACCGGCCATCGGGTGGCGGTGGACACCTTTGACCGCAGCTTCTCCTACCAGGTGGGGCACATCTCCCTGGCCAGCCAGGCCGACCTGGTGCTGATAGCCCCGGCCACCGCCAATGTGCTGGCGAAGCTGGCCAATGGCCTGGCGGACGATATGCTAACCACCACCGTGCTGGCCTGCCGCTGCCCAAAAATCGCCGCTCCGGCCATGAACACCGGGATGTATGAAAATCCGGTCACACAGGACAACCTGGACAAACTCCGCCGTTACGGCTGGGAAATCGTGGAGCCTGCCAGCGGCCACCTGGCCTGCGGCACAGAGGGCAAGGGGCGGATGCCGGAGCCGGAGGAGTTGCTCCAGGTCTGCCTCCACGCCCTGTCCCACGAGAAGGATATGACGGGGAAGCGGGTGCTAGTGACGGCAGGCCCCACCCAGGAGGACATCGACCCGGTGCGCTACCTGACGAACCGCTCCTCCGGCAAGATGGGCTACGCCATCGCGAAAGCCGCCTCCGCCCGGGGGGCGGAGGTGACACTGGTGTCGGGGCCGGTGAGCCTGCCGAAACCGCCCTATGTGGAGGTGGTGCGCGTTCGCTCCGCGGCGGAGATGTACGACGCCGTCACCAGCCGCAGCGGGGAGATGGACATCATCATCAAGGCCGCCGCCGTGGCCGATTACCGCCCCGCCGCCGTGGCGGAGGACAAGGTGAAAAAGGGAGACGGCGACCTCTCCATCCCCCTGACCCGCACCCGGGACATTTTGCAGTACCTGGGCGACCATAAGCGCCCCGGCCAGTTCCTCTGCGGCTTCTCTATGGAGACCAGGGACATGGTGGCCAACAGCCGGAAGAAGCTGGAGAAGAAGCACCTTGACCTGATTGCCGCCAACAACGTGAAGGTGGCGGGGGCAGGCTTCGCCGGGGACACCAACATCCTGACCCTCATCTCCCCCGACGGCATGGAGGAGCTGCCCCTCCTGACCAAGGAGGAGGCCGCCCATGCCCTGCTGGACGCTATTTTGAAGCGGATGGGGTGACGGAGGGGCATTTCCGGACGCTAAAAGCGAAAAAGCACTGCCCAGACTGTTTCCAATCTGAGCAGTGCTATGGTCGGAATGCCGGGATTCGAACCCGGGGCCTCTTGGACCCGAACCAAGCGCGATACCAAACTTCGCCACATCCCGCAACAAACATTATTATAACTTTTTCCGGGGGGAATGTCAAGCGTGAAAAAGCGCTCCGCTGAAAATTCTTGGGAACCTCTGAATAAGTGCCGCAAGAGCGAATTGCGAGGAAATTTTCGTCAGAAAAAGGCGCAAAGGCGCAGGAATCCTGACGGATTTCAAGGCTTTGCAACGCATTTATGGCGGAAATTTACCGCAAGGCGCCGCAGCTGCATTTATTCAGAGGTTCCCTTGAAAAAAACAGTTGACAAGTTCCCTTCGGTCTGGTAAACTATGTGATAGGTGATAAAGTTTTTTGAAAAAACGTTATACCATACATTCTTTCGGTGTTAATGGGGATGTACCCCGGCACATATAAACCATGGTGGAGCGTCACTCCACAAAAATGATGCTCCATACATTCCAAAAGGAGGCAGTCAATTCCCGTGAGGCTCGCGGTGCGGCAGTGTGGAGACCTGTCGTATGCGGTGCGCGCATAGCGCGGCTGTGAGGTGGTCTATTGCGGAGGCAGGATCACTAGAGTCGAAGAAAATGGCAGAAGTAGTATTGAAAGGTATCAAGAAAGTCTATGACAACAAGGTGACGGCTGTTCAGAACGTCAACCTGACCATCGCAGATCAGGAGTTTATCGTCCTGGTCGGCCCCTCTGGCTGTGGTAAGTCCACTACGCTGCGTATGGTGGCCGGTCTGGAAGAGATTTCCGACGGCGAGTTGTACATCGACGGCAAGTTGGTCAACGATGTGGCCCCCAAGGACCGCGACATCGCCATGGTCTTCCAGAGCTACGCTCTGTATCCCCACATGACGGTGTATGAGAACATGGCCTTCGCTCTGGAGCTGGCCAAGCGTCCCAAGGCCGAAATCGACAAGAAGGTCCGCGAGGTTGCTGAGATTCTGGACATCACCCAGTACCTGGAGCGTAGGCCCAAGGCTTTGTCCGGCGGCCAGCGTCAGCGTGTGGCTATCGGCCGCGCCATGGTGCGTGAGCCCAAGGTGTTCCTGATGGACGAACCTCTGTCCAACCTGGATGCCAAGCTGCGTAACCAGATGCGTGCTGAGATTATCAAGCTGCGCAGCCGTATCAAGACCACGTTCATGTATGTTACCCATGACCAGACCGAGGCCATGACCCTGGGCGACCGTATCGTCATCATGAAGGACGGCATCGTCAACCAGATCGGCACTCCTCAGGAGCTGTTCAACAAGCCGGTGAACCTGTTTGTGGCTGGCTTCATCGGCACCCCTCAGATGAACTTCTTCGAGGATTCCAAGCTGGTGCTGGAGAACGACAAGTACTCCGTCATCGTCAAGGGTCAGAAAATCGAGCTGGACGACGCACAGCAGGCCGCGCTGAAGGCCAACGGCCAGAAGCCCTGTGACATCGTGGTGGGCGTCCGTCCTGAGCACGTCACCGTGGGCGAGGGCAACCTGTCCGCCAAGGTGGAGGTTTCCGAGATGCTGGGCTCCTCCATGCACCTGCACTGCGACTGCGGCGGCGACGAGGTCGTCATGGTGGTTCCCACCGTTGACCTGACCATCGACATGTCCTCCGGTTCGACCATCCCCTTCACCTTCCAGCCCCGCCTGATTCAGATGTTCGACAAGGAGACCACCAACAACCTGATGTGGTACGATTCCGCGTCTGCTGAGGCCTTTGCCCCTGTCAGCAAGAGCTATGAGCTGCTGGGCGCCGGGAAGTAAGACTTTATTTTCATAAACCAGCACCGTGCCCCGGTTTTCCGGGGCGCGGTTTTTTAATTCCTTGAAACGGGAATGGGATTCGTGGGGTGCCTCTGATACAGCAGGGGCACCCCCTTACGCTGCCGCCCTTCCGGTCAGACGATGCCCGTCAGGTCGAAGCTGGCCAGCCACGCCTGGGCGGCCTGGCTGACCTCCCGGAGGCAGCTTTCCTCGAAGGGGCTCTTCAACCCGGCGTTTTTCAGCAGCTCGGTGAAGGTGGCGCAGCCGCCCTGGGCGGTGTAGGCCATATAGTGCTGCCAGGCGTCGGGCAAATCCTTCTGAATCATGGCCCAGAACTCCAGGGATACCGTCTGAGCCAGGCAGTAGTCGATATAATAGAAGGGGGAGGAGTAGATGTGGTGCTTCAGCTGCCAATGCTCCCCCTCGCTGTAGAAGGGGATCTCCCCGTCCAGCTTCATCCAGGGCATATAGACCCCCATCAGTTCCTTCCAGACCTCGTGGCGCTGGGCGGGAGTCAGGTTCGGCTGCTCATAGACGACGTGCTGGAAGTGGTCTACCAATGTGCCATAGGGAATGAAGGTCAGCGCTCCAGCCAGGTGACTATAGTAGAATTTCCGGGTGTCCTCCCCGAAGAAGCCCTCCGCCCAGGGCCAGGCGAAGAACTCCATGGACATGGAGTGTACCTCGCAGGCCTCCATGCTGGGCCAGCAGTAGGCCATCGGCACCCGGTCACGGTTGGTATACCAGGCGAAGGCGTGGCCCGCCTCGTGGGTCACCACCTCAACGTCCCCCTGGGTGCCGTTGAAGTTGGCGAAGATGAAGGGCACCTCGTAGTCCGGGATGCTGGTGCAGTAGCCGCCTCCGGCCTTGCCCTCGGTGCTGAGCACATCCAACAGCTCCCCGTCCAGCATAGTGCGGAAGAAGGCGCTGGTCTCCGGGCTCAGTTCGTCATAGAACTTCCTCCCCTGGGCCAGGATGTCCTCCGCCGTCCCCTTGGGCCGGGGGTTGCCGGAGCGGAACTCCAGGGCGTTGTCCGCAAAGCTCATGGGGTACTCCTTCCTCAGCCGTTTGGCCTGCTCCCGGTAGATGCTGTCAGCCACAGGCACCAGGTACTTCACTACGGCGGCGCGGAACCGCTCCACATCCTCCTTGGTGTAGCAGTTGCGGCCCATGCGGTAGTAGCCCAGGGTGGTGTAGCCCTCGTAGCCCATCTTCCTGCCCATGGTGTCCCGCAGGTGTACCAGCTGGTCATAGATGCTGTCCATTTCCGGCTGATGGTCCTTGTACCACTGGCCCTCCGCCTTCCAGGCCGCCAAGCGGCGCTCATCGTCCAGGTCGTTCTTGAAGGGGGTCATCTGGCTCAGGGTATACGTCCCGCCCTCGAAGGGCACCTGGGCGGAGGCCAGGAGTTTTTCATACTCCTGGGTCAGGTCGTTCTCCTGCTGGAGTTCCGGGACAATGTCCGGGGAGAAGGCTTTCAGCCCCAACTCCGCGTTGGTGAACATCAATTCGCCGTACTCTACGGCGAATTCGGCCCGGAAGGGGCTGGCCAGCAGCGCCAGCGTCCATTCCTGGCTCACCGCCTGCAGCTCCGGCATGGCGGCGTTCCAGAACTTGGATTCCCCGTCATAGAAGGCGTCCCGGGTGTCGATGGAGTGCCGGATGCTGGCCAGGGTGGATTGGGTGGAGATGTGCCGCTCCAGCGTCTCCTTCTCCAGGAACACCTGCTTGGCCTCCTCGTAGTCCGCCGCACCTTTCAGCCGCTCCGTCAGGGCGGATAGCTCCCCTTTCAGCGCCTCCAAATTGGGACGCTCGTACTTCATTTCTGAAAATTTCATGTTGCTTTCCTCCACGGTGCGCCGCCGCTTCGCGCAGCGCATAATAACAGTATTATACTTCCTTCTGCCGCATTTTTCAATATGTATATTTTCAGACGGCAAACCCTCCCCGAACGGCAAATTTGTCACAGGCGTATTGACAGCGTTTGCGGAATCTGGTACAATTCCAACAGGACATGAAATTCGCTTTGCCAATCAAACCGGTGTTCGACTGTTTGGAGGCCCAGTTCATATCCTGTTTTCTTGCAATCCAGTTCTATACAGAAAGAGTGGAATTTTATATGAAAACTGCGTTGGTAGTGATGGCGGCAGGCATGGGCAGCCGCTTCAAGGGCGGCATCAAGCAGCTGGAGGGCGTCGGCCCCAACGGTGAAATCATCACCGATTATTCCGTCTATGACGCGCTGGAGGCGGGGTTTGACGAGGTGGTCTTTATCATCCGCCATGACATCGAGGAGGCGTTTCACGCCGCCGTGGGCCAGCGGCTGGTGAAGGCCGGTGTCTCCGTCCGGTACGCCTATCAGGAGCTGTCCGACCTGCCCGACGGGGTGGACGCCGCCAAACTGCTGGCGGGCCGGGTGAAGCCCTGGGGCACCGGCCATGCCGTCCTCTCCTGCAAGGGTATCCTGGACCGCCCCTTCACCGTCATCAACGCGGATGATTACTACGGCAAGGAGGCCTTCCGCCGGATGCACCAGTATCTGACGGACGGCATCGCGAAGCGGGCCTACTGCATGGCGAGCTTCCAGCTCAAGAACACCCTGTCTGACCACGGCAGCGTCACCAGAGGCATCTGCAAGACGGACGCCACCGGCCATCTGGTGGAGGTCGTGGAGACGAAGAACATCCTCAAGGCCCCCAACGGCGTGGACGCCATGGTGGACGGCGCGCTGGTGCCGGGGGATACGCTGGTCTCCATGAATATGTGGGGGCTGGATTTGGAGTTCCTGGACGTGCTGGAGCGCGGCTTCCTGACCTTCCTCCAGGGCCAGCAGGAGGGCGGCACGGAGGAGTATCTGCTGCCCACCATCATCGGCGGCCTGGTGGCCAGCCAGTCCGCCACGGTGAAGGTGTTGCCCACTGGCGATAAGTGGTTCGGCGTCACCTACCGGGAGGACAAGCAGGGCGTGGTGGACAGTATTCAGGCCCTTATCAACCAGGGTGTGTATCCCGCAAAATTGTTTTAAGCGATAAACCGCTGCGGCGGTTCAGAACGAGCAACACGGCGCAGCCCCGCTTTTTGGGGCTGCGCCGTGTTTTGTTTTTTTTGCGGGGAGCTGGCGGTTCAGGCGGCGGGAGGGTCAGTCCTCTTGCTGGCGGCTGAGCCGGGTCTCGAAGTCCTCGTCGCCGTGGGCGATGTGGGGGAAGCAGGCGCGGAGGTTGCGCTCAACCCGTTTGGTATCCTGATGCTCCGGGCCGAATACCCTTTGCCAAATCGTCCAAGCGTGCAGGTACTGTTCCACTGCCTCATCATATCTTTCCTTGTTTTTATAAACAACACCCAGGTTATTGTAGCTGCCAGCCGTGTCCGGGTGTTCCTCTCCCAGCACCTTGCGGCGGATATTCAGCGCTTTCTGGAAATACTCTTCCGCTTGGGCATCCTTCCCCTGGTCAGCGTAGACAGCACCCAGGTTATTATAGCTGCTGGCTGTGTCCGGGTGGATTTCCCCCAGAACCTTGCGGTAGATGTTCAGTGCCTTCCGGTAGCACTTCTCCGCTTGGGCATATTGCTCTTGGTAGTGGTAGGAGACCCCCAGATTATTGTAGCTGCTGGCCGTGTATGGGTCTTTCTCGCCCAGCACTTCGAGGCGGATATTCAATGCCTTCTTGTAGTATTCCTCCGCCTGGGTATCCTTTCCCTGAACTCTGTAGACAGCGCCCAGATTGTTATAGCTGCTGGCTGTGTCCGGGTGGTTCTCCCCCAGCACCTTGCGGCGGATGTCCAGCGCGTTCCGGTGGCACTTCTCTGCCTGGGCATACTGCCCTTGGTCGTCGTAGACAGCGCCCAGGTTATTGTAGCTGTCAGCTGTGTCCGGGTGGTTCTCCCCCAGCACCTTGCGGCGGATGTCCAGCGCGTTCC
>JAJQFX010000060.1:16045-29596 GCA_021200895.1 Clostridiales bacterium
CGGTGGCACTTCTCTGCCTGGGCATACTGCCCTTGGTCGTCGTAGACAGCGCCCAAGTTATTGTATAGCGTAGTATTGTCTGCGCTTTTTTCCAGTCTGTCCACCACCTGCGCCAGCACTGATTCCACGATTCCCAGCTTAGACTGTACCGCACGATAGTCCTCATCGTTCTGAAAGTATGCCTTGTAGGTCACAAAATTAAGGAACTGTTCCACCGCCGACAGCGGTACCTCATCCAGCAGAACGACCTGCCGGACAATGGGGTGTACCTCGTACCCCTCCTCCGTCTGGGTCAGCCAGCCGGTGTTGACCAGCGCGGCCAGGGTGTCTTCCTCACAGCCGATCCAGTCTCGTACCGCGAAGGGCAGGGTACGGCTGTCCGCCATCAGCGCCAGGTTCTGCATGACGCGGGCCTGCTCCCCGTCCAGCCCGGCCATGTCAAAGAGCTTTTTCAGGTGGTCTGTTATGGTGCCTACTTCCTCATCGTGGCCGGTGCGGAAGGTCAGACCGGGGAAGCCGAAGCCCTCCGCCTTTAGCCGCTCCAGGTACGCTTCCAGGCCCATTCCTGCGGGCAGACCCTTCGCCAGCAGCTCCACCGACAGGGTGTGGCAGCTGACCAGTTCCACCAGCTTCCGCACCACAGGCTCTTCCCACTTCGAGATGCGTCTGGTGCAATAGGTGCGGAACAGCGCCATACACTTGTCTACTGTCAACTGCGGGATGGAAATGGAGGTGTAGCCTTTCACCTTCTCCATCCGGGAGGTCACGACCAGGGTCACGTCATAACCGGTCAGCTTATCCAGCAGCGGGTCGTCCCGGTCTACGTTGTCCAGGAATAAAATGGTGTCCCCTCCGGCGTTTGCCAGCAGCGTCTTAATTTGCTCAAACCGCGTCTGCTCCGTTTCCGCCGTGATACCGTACTTGACAGACGCAAGAAGGCTGGCACGCAAATCGCCGCTTTCCCGGCACTCCACCCAGCCGATTTGCTTGCACTGGCTTTTCAGCTTGTGGTACAGCGCACGGGCCACGGCGGTCTTTCCCACTCCGCCGAAACCGGAAAGGAGGAATTTATTCTTACCCTCGGTTTTCTCCGCCGCAACAATTTGGCGGCGCAGATTTTCTACCAGTTCATCCCGGAACTGAAAACTCTCCTTGGGCCTGGGCGGAGGGTCTGTCAGCGGCGTCGCTTTGCGGCGACCCTCCTCCAGTTTTTTGCCGGCTCCTTCGCCTATGTCTTTGCCTATATCCCAAATATCTTTAATCGTTCCCATACTGACACCCCCCAACGCAAAGCAAATTTCACTATCCTTAGTATACCATACTTTCCCCAATACGCAAGAAAAACCGCAAAAAAACACGAAAAAGCGTCCGCCCCTGTCGGAGCGGACGCAATTTTACATCATACAAACGAGACCCTTAAACCGGATACGCCTCACCGTTCAGGGCCGCCGCCGTCAGCGTATCCCCCTGATACTCCAGCTTGAGGGAGAAGAAGGGCGCGTCCTTTGCCAGCAGCTCCAGAAAGAGCCTGTCCCCCTCCCAGTGGGGCAGGGACAGCACCGCCCCCTTGTCCACCCATTGCAGCACGCCCTCCTCCGTATCGGTCAGCGTCCCGGTGAAGCCGTCGGCGGTGAACAGGTACATATACTCCGTCTCGTACCGGTCGGAGACGAAGGTGACGATGCCCCGCAGGCGGTAGCGGGTCAGGGTCAGGCCGGTCTCCTCCCGCACCTCCCGGAGGACGCACTCCTCCGGGCTTTCCTTCGGCTCGAACTTCCCGCCCACGCCGATCCACTTGCCTTGGTTCTCATCCTGGACCTTCTTGACGCGGTGGAGCAGCAGATATTTGCCGTCCTGCTCGATATAACATAGGCTGGTGTTTTTCATAGGGCTTCCCTCCTGTGGACGGGGCGGTCACTCCGCCTCGTCCCCTCGGTACTTTTTCAGCTTCTCGAAGCTCTCGGCGCTGATGGCGTGTTCCATCTGGCAGGCCTCCCGCTCCGCCACCGCCGGGTCCACCCCGGCGCTGACCAGCTGGGCCTTGAAGTACAGGTGCCGCTCGTAGATCTGCTCCGCCACGGCCTGGCCCGCCTCCGTCAGGTGGAGCAGCGCCCGGTCGTCCACCCGCAGGTAGCCGCCCTTCTCCAGCGCCGCCACCGCATGGCTGATGCTGGGCTTGGAAAAGCCCATATACCGCGCAACGTCCACCGAGCGCACCTCTCCCTTCTGGCGCTGTAGCACGAGGATGGCTTCCAGATAATCCTCGCCTGACATATGCAGAGCCATAGTCGCATCTTCCTTTCCCGCGCCTCCCGCCCCTGGGGCGGGAGAGTTAGCAGCTTCTAACTGTTCTGTCCCTATCTTACCACGTCCCGCCCGCCCCTGTCAAGGCGCAGCCGCCGCATTTTTCCGGCTTCCGGCCTCGCCGTCAGACATTTTGCAAAAGAGAAAAATTATTGGAGAGGGTTTCCTTTTTGCGGGGAATGCTCTATAATGAAGCTGTCTATCGTCAGGCCCTGTCCGTTTGCCTGGCGGGAAAGGAGCGTTTTATGAATCAGGAATTGACCGACCTGCGGCGGCAGAATCGGCGGCTGACCGTGCTGCTGGTCGTCACGCTGCTGGTGGCGCTGATGGCAGCCGTCACCAGCGTGCTCGCGCTGATGATGCTGGTGGAGTTTGGGGAGCAGCTGTCCGCCTACGCCCAGGAGCTGGACGGCACCCTCTCCCAGCTGGATGACATTATGGACGGGCTGACTACGCTGGCCGACCTGGTGAGCAAAATCTCCAGCTTTTTCGGCTGACGCGGCACTCCCTCACTGTTTCCCTGAAAGGAGCTTACTTATGAGCAATGTAACCATTTCCGACGCCGTCCGCTATATCGGCTGTGACGACCATCAAATCGACCTGTTTGAGAGCCAGTATCCGGTGCCCAACGGCGTCTCCTATAACTCCTACGTCATTCTGGATGAGAAGGTCGCCGTCCTGGACACGGCAGACCGCCGGGTCTCGGAGGAATGGCTGGCCAGGCTGGAGGCCGCCCTGGACGGGCGGACGCCGGACTACCTCATCATCTCCCACATGGAGCCTGACCACGCCTACAACATCCAGCGCCTGGCGGAGAAGTACCCCTCCATGCAGCTGGTGGGCAACGCCAAGACCTTCACCATGCTGCCCCTGTACTTTGACTTCGACTTCGCCCAGCGCAAGGTGGTGGTAAAGGAGGGGGATTCCCTCTCCCTGGGCAGCCACACCCTGACCTTCTATATGGCCCCTATGGTACACTGGCCGGAGGTCATGGTGGAGTATGAATCCAGCGAGAAGCTGCTGTTCTCTGCCGACGCCTTTGGCAAGTTCGGCGCGCTGGACGTGGACGAGCCCTGGGACGACGAGGCCCGCCGCTACTACATCAACATCGTGGGCAAGTACGGCCCCTCGGCCCAGGCCCTGCTGAAAAAGGCTGCCGGGCTGGACATCGCCGCCATCTGCCCCCTTCACGGCCCCGTGCTGAAGGAGGATCTGGCCCACTACATCGGCCTGTACCAGACCTGGAGCAGCTACCAGCCGGAGGCGGCGGGCGTCACCCTGGCCTACTGCTCCATCCACGGCAACACCGCCGCCGCGGCCTTGCAGCTGAAAGCCATGCTGGAGGAGAAGGGCGTGGCTGTGGCCGCCTTCGACCTGGCCCGGGACAGCATGAGCGAGACGGTGGCCTCCGCCTTCCGCTACGATAAGCTGGTGCTGGCCGCCCCCACCTATGACGCGGCCCTGTTCCCCGTCATGGAGGACTTCCTGTATCACCTGAAAGCTAAGAACTACCAGAAGCGCACCATCGCCATCCTGGAGAACGGCTCCTGGGCCCCCATGGCCGGGAAGCTGATGCGGGCCTATGCGGAGGGCTTCAAGGGCTGCACCCTTGTGGAGCCAGTGATTACCCTCCGGGGCAAGCTGAACGGGCAGAACCAGGCTGCGCTGGCCGCCCTGGTGGATACCCTGACCGCCTGAGGCGGGGCATCCGATTCATTCTAAAAAGGGGCGATCCCGGTGATCGATCAAGAAAAAATCAAAGCAGCCGTCACCCAGCTTCTGGAGGCCATCGGTGAGGACACCAGCCGCCCCGGCCTGGTGGACACGCCCGACCGCATCGCCAGGATGTGTACCGAGCTGTTCGGCGGCATGGAGCAGACGGCGGCGGAGCCCCTCTCCAAGCGCTTCCCTGTGGACAGCAGCGATATGGTGCTGGAGAAGGACATCACCTTCTACTCCATGTGTGAGCACCACCTCCTCCCCTTCTACGGCAAGGTTCACATCGCCTATGTGCCGGACGGGCAGGTGGTGGGTCTGAGCAAGCTGGCCCGCACGGTGGAGGTGTTCGCCCGCCGCCCCCAGATTCAGGAGCAGATGACCAGCCAAATCGCCGCCGCCATCATGGAGGAACTTCACCCCAAGGGCGTCATGGTCATGGTGGAAGCGGAGCATATGTGCATGACCATGCGGGGCATCAAGAAGCCGGGCAGCAAGACCGTCACCGTCAGCACCCTGGGCTGCTTTGAGACGGAGGAAGGGCTGCAAACCCGCTTCTTCCAAATGCTGCGCCCATGAGGCGGGTCAACGCGCTGCTGCGCCACCCCGCGTTCACAGAGATGCTCTCCGAATTGGAGGCGCTGGAGCAGGAGCGCATCTTCTGCCGCCACGGCCTGAGCCATCTGCTGGACGTGGCCCGCATGATGTGGATCCGGGCGCTGGAGCAAGGACTTTCCCTTGACAAGGAAGTGGTCTACGCCGCCGCCCTGCTGCACGACCTGGGGCGGGTTGCCCAGCTGCGTCGGGGCGTCCCCCACGAGGAGGCCAGTGCCGCCCTGGCGGGGGCTATCCTGCCGGCGTGCGGCTATACGGAGGGGGAAATCGCTGAAATATCAGCCGCTATCCTCTCCCACCGGGGTGAAACCGACGGCCCGGCGGACAGTACGCCCCTGGGCCGTCTCCTCTACGGCGCAGACAAGAAAAGCCGCGCCTGCTGGCGCTGTAAAGCGCAGGAGCTTTGCAACTGGCCCGAAGCAAAACGGAACACCGGAATCGACTGCTAATAGAAGATGGAGCATAGGAAACCTCTGCTATATCTGTAGGAGCGGCTACAAACCCCTCCGCCTCCCCCTTTCAGGGCAATGTCACCAACTTAAAAAGCAATTTATCCTGGGTTGAGGAGAATCACATAGCCGTACAGTCAGATTTCATCGACCAAAGGATAACAAAATTGCTGCCCGTCCCGCCGTAAGGCGAGGGACGAGGCGGCAATCCCCGCCAGCCGCCATGGGCGGCAGTCTCACCAGTGAGAAGTCACATCGTCTCTAACGGGATAGACCACCTGATTGAGGGACAAGGCGAAGCCCACAGTGGGATAGGGGGAGGGTTCTTAGGGAGGGGCGAGTCCCCGAAGCCCCTCCCTAAGCCGCCTTCTTTCCCCCATTTCTTGGCGGCGCAAGAAATGGGGCCCGCCGGGAGGGCAAATGCTTTATTTCCTTATAGTATCCTTGCCCAAGGAGCGCAATCCCCTTAAATTGATGACATTGCCTTTCAGGGGAGGCAAGAGGTTGCTATAACCGCTACGTTATTGGCTCCCCTGAAAGGAGAACTGTCAGCGAAGCTGACTGAGGGGTGATGCCCCAGTCTGTTCCGTTGGTATTTTGTGATATATTGAACAAAGTGAAGATTTAGACTTCACATTCTGCTAGGAGCATCCAAACATGAGAATTGGCACAAAAGAGTTTCAGGCAAAGGGCAAAACCTATGTGATGGGCATTTTGAACGTGACGCCGGACTCCTTCTCTGACGGCGGCCGGTGGAACCGGCTGGACGCAGCCCTCCGCCATGTGGAGGAGATGCTGGCCCAGGGGATGGACGTTGTGGACATCGGTGGGGAATCCACCCGCCCCGGCTACACCCTCCTCTCCGACCAGGAGGAGATGGACCGCGTCCTCCCGGTTTTGGAGGCGGTGAAGGCCCGCTTTGACGTGCCCGTCAGCCTGGACACCTACAAGAGCCGCGTAGCCGCCGCCGGGCTGGCCGCCGGGGCAGACCTCATCAACGACATCTGGGGGCTGAAGTACGACCCAAAGATGGCGGAAGTCATCGCCCGGGCCAACGTCCCCTGCTGCCTGATGCACAACCGCAGGGAGGCCCACTACGGCCTGTTCTTTGTGGATATGCTGGAGGACTTGAAGGAGACGCTGCGCCTGGCGGAGCAGGCCGGTATTACCCGGGACAATATTATCCTTGACCCCGGCGTGGGCTTCGGCAAGAGCTACCAGAACAACCTGGAGTGCATCCGCCGCCTGCCGGAGCTGCGGAAAGCCTTTGACCTGCCGGTGCTGCTGGGGGCCAGCCGGAAGAGCGTCATCGGCCTGACGCTGGACTTGCCCGCAGACGACCGGCTGGAGGGGACGCTGGCCACCACGGTCATGGCAGCTATGGCGGGCTGTATGTTCGTCCGCGTCCACGATGTGGAGGCCAACGTCCGGGCGGTGCGCATGACGGAGGCGGTCTGCTATGGATGAGATCCGTATTCGCGGGCTGCGGGTCTTTGCTCGCCACGGCGTGTATGAGGAGGAGACCCGGCTGGGCCAGACCTTCGTGGTCAACGCCACGCTCTACCTCTCCATCCGCCGGGGCGGCCTGGCGGACTGCCTGGAGGAGACCGTCAGCTATGCGGAGGTCTGCCAGTTTCTGGCGGACTACTTGCAGGCGAACACCTGGAAGCTGCTGGAGGCCGCCGCGGAGCACACCTGCCGGGCGTTGCTGCTACGATACCCCCTGCTGCATGGGGTGGAGCTGGAGCTGGAAAAACCCAGCGCCCCCATCCCTCTGCCCTTCGATTCTGTTTCCGTCTGCATTTCCCGCAGCTGGCACCGGGCGTTCCTGGGGCTTGGCTCCAATTTGGGGGATAAGAAAGCCTATCTGGACGGCGCGGTGGAGGGCCTGCGCCGGAATCCTGACATCCGGGTGAAGGCGGTCAGCGCCTACCGCACCACAAAGCCCTACGGCGGCGTAGAGCAGGAGGACTTCTTGAACGCGGCGGCGGAACTCGAGACGCTGCTCCCGCCCCGGGAGCTGCTGGACGCCCTTCACCGGCTGGAGCAGGAAGCCAAGCGGGAGCGGCTGGTGCATTGGGGGCCGCGGACGCTGGATTTGGACGTGCTGTTCTATGACGATTTGGTGCAGGACGATGTGGATTTGACCATCCCCCACCCGGATTTACAGAACCGGCAGTTCGTACTGGAGCCTATGGCCGAACTGGCCCCCCACTTTGTCCATCCGGTGCTGGGCAAAACCATGCGCCAGCTGCTGGACGCGCTCCCTAAGGAGGGCTGACCCATGCGGATGATTGCGGCGGTCAGCCGGGACTGGGGTATCGGCTGGAAGGGCAAATTGCTTTACAGCCTGCCCGGCGACAAACAGCACTTCAAAGCCCTGACAATGGGCAGCGCCGTGGTAATGGGCCGGGCCACCTGGGACTCCCTGCCGGGGCCTGCGCCTCTGCCAGGGCGGGGAAATTATATGCTGACAAGGGATACTACTTTCCAGGCAGAGGGTGTCACTGTCCTCCATTCCCTCGCGGAGTTGCCCTGGGCAGAGGACTTCTGGGTCATCGGCGGGGCGTCCCTCTATGAGGCGCTGCTCCCCTGCTGCGCCGAGGCGGAGCTCACCTTTGTGGACGCCGTCCGCCCGGCAGACCGGTTCTTCCCGGATTTGACGCAGCATCCGGAGTGGGTGCTGGTCTCCGAGAGCGAGACCATGCGGGAGGGCGGTCTCTCCTACACGTTCCGGCGCTATCGGAACTGCGACCCGAAGCCTCTGGCAGCGGTGTGAACCGGTGCCGGGGCTTCCAGCCCAAATTGTTCTCTGATTATCAAAAAAAAGCGGCCCTCGGCGGGGCCGCTTTTTTCTGTGAAAGCAAAAAGAATCTTCCGGGTTTGCACGCGCTTGCCGCGGCGTTCACTCGTCCTCGTCCAGCCGCCGCAGCCCCGCCACCGAGGACACCGGCAGGGAGAAGCAGATGGCTCCCGCCCGGCTCTCCGGCCCGGCCTGGCCGGTGATGGCGCGCATGATGGCTGCCTTCTCCTTACTCGTGGAGACGATGTAAATCACATCCTTCTCGTCCGCCAGCGACACGCTGAAGAACTTCTCCGCTTTTCCCCCGCCGGTGCCCTTGGCGTGGAGCACCGTCCCGCCGGCAGCCCCGGCGGAGCGGGCCGCATCCATCACCAGGTCGGCATAGCCCTCGTTCAGAATAACGACGATCAGTTCATATTCAAACTTCATATCCGGCACTCCTCCGCTGGGTACGTTACTGTTGGTCAGATAGGTCAGCGTCCTGCCGCCGCCGACGCTTTTCACGAGTACGGCCATCATAATGCCGTTGCCCGGAATGTCAATAAACAGCTTCCGCTTGGCGGCCCTGAACACCTGCTTCTTCGCATCCGACCCGGCCACTGCGCTGACCACCGCCTTTTCTGTGGAGTCCAGGCCGTAGCGGGAAAGCTGCTCCCGGGTGGCGGTGCCCTCCCCCAGCTTGGTGAGCACCAGAGTCAGCCCGATGTCCCGGTAGAGGGCGGCCATCTCCTCGGCTCTGTCCCGGTCGGTGATGCTGATGATGTAATAGAGTTCCGTTTAAGACACCTCCCAAAGCTCGATCACGTCGGCGTCGGCAAAGTCCGGCATCGGCGGACGGACGGCGGCGCGGCGGGTTTTCACCACATAGATGACCCCCATGACCTGCACCGTGATCAGCGGCGTCATGGCCACCAGCGCCACCAGGCCGAAGGCATCCGTCATAATGTTTCCGCCCAGGGCGGAGCAGGCCCCCATGGCGAAGGGCAGCAGGAAGGTGGCGGTCAGGGGGCCGGAGGCCACGCCGCCGGAGTCGAAGGCGATGGCGGTAAAGATCTCCGGCACAAAGAAGGACAGAGCCAGCGCCGCCGCATACCCCGGCACCACGAACCATAGGATGGAGATACCCGTCAGCACCCGCACCATGGCAAGCCCCGTGGCCACAGCGACGGCGATGGAGAGGCTCCACTTCATCGCCCCGGCAGAGATGGCTCCGGCGCTGACCTCCTCCACCTGCTCGTTCAGCACATGGACGGCAGGCTCCGCGTTGATGATGAACCACCCCATCAGCATAGCCAGGGGCACCAGCAGGAAGGGATAGCTGCTCTCCGCAATAGCCCCGCCCAGCACATAGCCCATGGAGGAGAAGCCCACATTGGCCCCGGTCAGGAACAGCACCAGCCCCACATAAGTATACAGCACTCCCACCAAAATCCGCAGGAAAGGCACCCTTTGCAGATGGAGCGACACCGCCTGAAACACCAGGAAGAAGGCGAAAATGGGCAGGAGCGCGGTGGCTACCTCCTCCAGATAGGTGGGCAGGGCGGCCAGGTAACCGGTGCCCAGGGCCACGGTGTCAGTAAAGTCGCGGACGACAGTTTCCGCCGCGCCGCCGGTGCTGCCCGGATAGAGGAAGCCCAAAATCAGCACCGCCAGCACCGGGCCCACGGAGCACAGCGCCACCAGGCCGAAGCTGTCCGACTTGGCGTTCTCATCGCTGCGGATGGCAGTGATGCCCACACCCAGGGCCATGATGAAGGGCACCGTCATAGGCCCTGTGGTGACGCCTCCGGCGTCAAAGGCCACCGCCAGAAAGTCCGGGTCAGAGCGGGCGGCCAGCAGGAACACCAGCCCGTAAGAGAGGAGCAGCAGCGTCCGCAGCGGGATGTGGAACAGCGCCCGGAGCATACAGAGCATCAGGAACAGCCCCACCCCTACGGAGACCGTCCACATCAGCACGGTGGTGTCGATGCCCGGCACGTTGCCCGCCAGCACCTGTAAATCAGGCTCCGCCAGCGTCACCGCCACCCCCAGGACAAAGCTGAGCAGCAGGATGAGCCACAGGCGGCGGCTCTTGGTCATCTTCGCGCCGATGTGCATCCCAATGGGAGACATGGCCATATCCGCCCCCAGGGTGAACAGGCCGATGCCCACGATCAGCAGCAGGGAGCCAACCAGGAAGGACAGCATCAGCCCAGTACTGACGGGGATGAAGCAGAAGCACAGGACGGCCACCACCACGGTGATGGGCAGCACGGAGGAGACGGCCTCCCTGATTTTTTCTTTGATAAGGTTTTTGCTGGTCAATAGAAAGCTCCTTTCCTTTGAAATTGTTTGTAGCATACCATATTTTGCCTGCTTTTGTGTGAAAAAATTGTAAAACATGGGCCGCATTATCCCACCTCCGCCGCCCTGTTCGGGGTGATGGGAGCTTTTTTGCCCATTACCCGTTTTTTGTCCCACGAATCCCCAGACCCGGAAGTCGGCTGCCCCTTGCGATTCCGTTCAGTTTTCGTTATAATATTGGTACGATGTCACCGAATGGGTGACTGGCGCATAGACAGGTGCCAGATGGGAGGGCCGTATGATGTCACATGGTTTTGTTCGTACACCGTTCGAGGTGAAGCTGCTGATTCTCTACATTCTCGCTCAGGTCTGCCAGCCGGTGGACAGGACGGCGCTGACGGAACTGGCGCTGTGTGACGAGGGCGTGGATTACTTCCAGTTCTCCGAAGCGCTGGCCAGCCTGGAGGAGACCGGCCACGTCCGGTCAGAGCAGGGGCTGTACTCCATCACGCCCAAGGGGAAGGCCAACGGCGCTGTCTGTGAGTCGGAGCTGGCCTACTCCGTCCGCCAGCGCTGCGACAGGAACGTGGCGAACATGAACGCCCAGCTGCGCAGGGCGGCCATGGTGCGCGCCCAGGTGCAGCCCAGAGCGGAGGGGGACGGCTTCACCGTCCGCATGGCGCTGGATGACGACGCTGGGAACGTGATGACCCTGGAGATGATGGCGCCGGGCCGTTCCCAGGCCAACGCCATGAAGCGCAGCTTTGAGGGCCATGCGGAGCAGATTTATAACGCCGTTCTGGACGCGCTCCTGGCGGAGCATCCGGACGAGTGACCCCGATGGAATCGAAAGGATGATTTAGTATGACTGAGCCAACGCTGCTTGGCTACCCGATTTCCCTGCTGTTTCTGTACTTCCTCTGGTACTCCTTCCTGGGATGGTTTCTGGAGACCTGCTGGTGCTCCTTCTTCAAGGGAAGGTTCGTGGCGCGGGGCTTCCTGAAGGGGCCGATTTGCCCCATTTACGGCATCGGTATCCTGATCATGGTGCTGTTTTTCACGGGGCTGATGGAGTATCCCGTGCTGCTCTATGTGGTGGCCACCGTGACCCTGTCCGCCTGGGAGTATTTCGTGGGGTGGCTGCTGGAGGTCACCACCCACACCCGGTACTGGGACTATTCCCAGAAGCGGTTCAACCTCCACGGGCGGATACGGCTGGATTACTGCCTGTTTTGGGGGGTGGCGGCCTATCTTGTGCTTTACTTCCTCCACCCTGCCACGGAGCGCCTGTTTGCCAGGATTCCGCTCCTGACCAGACAGGTGCTGGCCGGTGTGGCCGCTGTCATTACGCTGGCGGATATTGTGACCACCATCCGCAGCCTGGCCATGACCACCGTTCTGATGGAGAAGGCAAAGGCCGTCAGCGCAGAGGCGGAACGCCGCCGGGCGGAGCTTACCCAGAGCGGCAAACAGCGGCTGGATGAGGTCAGGCTACAGGCCGCCCTGCTCCAGCTGGAGTTGAAAGAGACCGACCTGCTGGCGGATGCGGCTTACTACTCCGCCCGGTTCCGTCACCGCTATGACCACCTGGGCAGCCAGCGCTACCGCAAGCTCCTTGACCGTATCCGGGAGGAGAGCAGCGCCCTGAAGGCCCATCGCCTTGCCCGCCTCGCTGACTTGAAAGCCAAGAAGAAGGAGGAAAAGGCGGCGGAAAAGAAGCACTAGGGAACCTCTGATGCAGACAAATCCGGAGCGCTGGGATTCAGCGCTCCGGGTCGCTGTTTGTCTGCCACCTGGCCGTAGAGAGAGGGGATGCCCCCATTCCTCGTTTCAGGAACGCTCCGCAATTGATTTGAAATTTCTCTGGCATATTGCGGCAAGCTGTGTTACAATAGAACGTGCTACAACGCCCCGCCCCACCAGGGGCCTGGCGGCGGCAAGTTCATCCAAAGGAGGGCTGCTCAAAAATGGAACGCACCGTTTTCCGAATGCCGGGCTTTCCCCTGCCCCGCACGCAACGCCAACTGCTATCCGCCCATTCTTTCACCATTTTCAGAAGGAGTCCTTACTATGCCCATTCGTATTCCTGATTCGCTGCCTGCCCGCGCCACCCTGGAGGGGGAAAATATCTTCGTTATTACGGAATACCGCGCCATGCACCAGGATATTCGCCCCCTGAACCTGCTGCTGCTGAATCTGATGCCCACGAAAATCACCACGGAGACCCAGCTGCTGCGGAAATTTGCCAACACGCCGCTGCAAATCGAGGTGGAGCTGCTGCAAACGGCCAGCTATGTCCCCCAGCACGTTGACCAGGACCATCTGGCCACCTTCTACCGCACCTTTGATGAGGTGAAGGATCACTACTTTGACGGCATGATCATCACCGGCGCACCGGTGGAGAATCTGGACTTCGCCGATGTGGACTACTGGGACGAGCTGTGCCGCATCATGGAGTGGACCAAGACCCACGTCCACGCCACCCTCCACATCTGCTGGGGGGCTCAGGCTGGGCTGTACTACCACTTCGGGATTCAGAAATACTCCTATGACCGTAAGCTGTTCGGCATCTTCCCCCATCGGGTGCTGCGCCCCCAGTCCCCCTGGTTCCGGGGCTTTGACGACGTGTTTTACGCCCCCCATTCCCGCTACACCTATGTGAAGAAGGAGGACGTGCTGGCGGTGCCGTCGCTGGAGCTGCTGGCGGAGTCCGACCAGGCGGGCATCTTCGCGTTAAAGAGCGCGGACAACCGCCTGTTCTTCGTCATGGGCCACCCGGAGTACGACCGGGACACCCTGCGGCTGGAGTACGAGCGGGATCTGGCCAAGGGGAAGGACATCCAGGTTCCCGCCAACTACTTCCCTCAGGACGACCCCACCCAGACCCCCATCGTCAACTGGCGCAGCTCCGGCCAGCTGCTCTACACCAACTGGCTGAACTACTACGTCTACCAGACCACCCCCTACGACCTGAATGAAATCAGCCGCAAGGGCGGGAAATAAGGCTGCTATAGCAAGCATCAAACTTACTGGGCTGAATGCCTCCGCAATCCTGCAAGCCATCCTGCGTCAGAAATTAAGGAACCTCTGAGTGCGTCCCTCCCCCAACGCGACCGCGCTGGGGGATTTTTATGCCCCGCTCTCGCCCTTCCCGGCGTGCGGCGGCGTCTTTTGATACTTGCTGGAGCATGACTGCTGCGCACTCCCTCATGCCCTCAGCTTAGGATGCAATCTGTCCTGGGCTGAGGGGAACAACGGGGCTGTACCGTCAGATGGCCTCGACCAACGGTGGAACCGCGCCCCTTTTGCCGGGAAATTCCCCAGGCAATGTATGTGCTAAAATGATATGACCCCTCTCCCCCGAATAAAAAGTAGAGAAGT
>JAJQFX010000154.1 GCA_021200895.1 Clostridiales bacterium
CATGTTCAGCGTCCGGGGGATGGGGGTGGCGGACAGGGTCAGTACGTCCACCTGGCGGAACAGCTCCTTCAGCTTCTCCTTGTGGGAGACGCCGAAGCGCTGCTCCTCGTCCACCACCAGCAGGCCCAGGTCCTTGAACTTCACGTCCTTCTGAATCGGCCGGTGGGTGCCGATGAGCACATCCACCGAGCCGGAGGCGGTCTCCTCCAGAATTTTCTTGGCCTGTTTGCCCCCCTGGTACCGGGACAGCAGGGCGATTTTCACCGGGAAGCCCTCAAACCGGCGGGTGGCGGTCTGAAAGTGCTGGTTGGCCAGCACCGTGGTGGGGGCCAGAATGGCGGCCTGCTTCCCCTCCAGCACGCACTTCATCACCGCCCGGAGGGCCACCTCCGTCTTGCCGTAGCCCACGTCGCCGCAGAGCAGCCGATCCATGGGGATGGGCCGCTCCATGTCGGCCTTGATTTCGCTGACGCAGCGGAGCTGGTCGGGGGTCTCCTCGTACTCGAATTTGTCCTCAAACTCCTGCTGCCAGGGGTCGTCGGGATGGAAGGCGTACCCTGGCTGGCGCTGGCGCTGGGCGTAGAGCTGAATCAGCTCCTTCGCCATGTCCTGGGTGGCCTTCTTCGCCTTGCGCTTGGCCCGCTGCCAGTCGCCGCTGCCCATTTTGGACGGCTTCACCTGGGGGGCACCGTCCTCCCCCTCCCGGGCCCCGATATACTTGCTGATAAGATCCAGCTGGGTGGCGGGGACGTACAGCACGTCGTTCCCGGCGTAGGCCAGCTTCAAATAGTCCTTGGTGACGCCGTCGGTCTGGAGCTGCACCATCTCCACATACCGGGCGATGCCGTGGGTCTGATGCACCACCAGGTCGCCGGGAGAGAGGTCGGTGTAGCTTTGCAGCTTCTGCCGGTTGGTGACCGCCCGGCGCTTCGCCTGCTTTTGCTTCTGCTTCTGCTTCTGGGTCTTTTCCAGCGCCGCCCCTTCGGTGAGGACGGCGTAGCCGGGGATGTTGGCGCTCTTGGGATACTCCACCCCGGCGGAGAGGCCCCCCACTGCCAGCGTCACCTGCCCCGGCTGGGGCAGGGCGGACAGGTCAAAGTCCAGGGCCGCCGCCACCCCCCGCTCCCGCAGCAGGTCGGACAGGGTCTTGGCCTGGCCCTGGGTCTGGCACAGCACGATGGTGGCGGTGCGGTTCTTCTGATAATGCTCCAGGTCGGAGACGGCCTGCTCCAGGCTGCTGCCGAAGGAGGGCAGCTGGCGGCAGGCCATGGACAGCGTCACCTTGGGCTCCCTGGGGAACAGGGAGGTCAGGAAGGTGTCCAGATACACGCTAGGGCACCTGTCGCAGAGGGTGCGGGCGGCGTTCTCCACCGTCTCGGCGTACTGGCAGCCCTCCAGCCACAGGATGCCCGCCTCGGCCAGGGCGGTCATATCCTCCCCCAGCCGCCATTCGTAGTGGCGGGCGGCGTCCACGCAGCGGCTGGATTCGCTCCACAGCACGAAGGCGTCGGGAGGGATATAGTCGCAGGCGGTGGCGAAATCCGGGTAAATCAGGTGCAGGTACCGGTCGGAGGGGGAGAAGAGGCCCAGGTCCGCCAGGCGGCGGCTGTCCTCCTCCAGGGTCTTGGCGGCGGCGGAGTAGTCGGTGGGGTCGCTCCGCTTCTTCCGTTTGGCGGCCTGCTCCAGCTGCAAGCGGCGGCGCTCCAGGTCTTCAATCAACCCCAGCACCCCGCCGGGGGCCAGCTGGGGGAGGCACTCGGCGGCGGGCAGCAGCGCGCAGGACTGCACCGCCTCGGTGCGGCGCTGGGTGGCCACGTCGAAGGGGGCGATGGTGTCCACCTCATCGTCCCAGAACTCCACCCGGACGGGGGATTCCCCGCCAGGGGAGAACACGTCCAGGATGCCGCCACGGAGGGCGAACTGCCCCGGCCCCTCCACCGTCATGCAGCGGGTGTACCCCGCCCGGACGAGGCGGTCGGTGAGCCGGTTCAGGTCGTACCGCTCCCCGGTCTCCAGCGTCACCACGCTGCCCTCCAGCACCGCCGGGGGCATGGTGCGCTGGAGGAGGCCCTCCACCGTCATCACCACGATGGGGGCCTCCCCCTTCTGCATGGCCCGGAGTAGGGCGAGGCGGCGGTGCTCCCACTGGCGGGAGGCGGTGGCGTTGTGGAACACAAATTCCCGCCCCGCCAGCAGCCGGGCAGGCTCCCCGGTGAAGGCGGTCAGGTCGGCGCACAGCTTCCGGCCCTCCCCCTCGTCCCCGCAAATCAGCACCAGGGGGCAGCCCGTCTCCGCCCGGAGGGCGGCGGCGATGTGGGCCCGGTGAACGGGGGACACCCCGGACAGAGCCACGGGGCTGCGCCCCGCGTCGATGTGGGTCAGGAGGGTTTGGAAGTCGGTATTCTGTTGTAGGATGGATACGAGTTGGTTCATAATGTCACCGTTGGGTTAGTGGTTAGAAGCTGTTAGCTGTTGGCTGTTAGTGGCTAGTGACTAGTGGCTAGTCACCCCTCACGTTCCGGTTTTCCAGTAGGGGCGCACAGTGTGCGCCCGGTCGAGCTTTCCTCCTTAGATAAGGATGGAGAAAGGAAATAGGTGGTTTTCTCCGAGGTCTGATTCTCCTTAGACAACAGCTAACAGCTGCCAGCCACTAGCCACTCAATGTCAGTTAAACCTACTCATGGCCCTGTCCATTCCATCCTCCAGGATGGTCTCTATGGCCTGGCAGGCCCGCTGCGCCGCCTCGTCCATGACGGCGGCGTCCTCTTTGGAAAAGCGGCCCAGCACCCAGTCCGCCAGGTCGTAGTCCGGGTGGGGCTTCTGCCCCACGCCGATGCGCACCCGGGGGAACTCCTGGGTGCCCAGCTGGAGGATGATGTCCTTCAGGCCGTTGTGGCCCCCGGCGCTGCCCTTCTTCCGCAGGCGCAGCTTGCCCACCGGCAGGCTGACGTCGTCGCACACCACGATGATATGCGACGGGTCGATTTTATAGAAGTTGGCGGCGGCATAGACCGCGTTGCCGGAGTTGTTCATAAAGGTCTGGGGCTTCATGGCCAGCACCGGCACGCCGCCGTACTCCAGCTCCCCCACCAGTGCCTCAAACTTGGAGCGCTTGATTTGCACTCCGGTTTTCGCCGCCAGGGCGTCCGCCGTGCGGAACCCGGCGTTGTGGCGGGTGTTGTCATATTGCAGGCCGGGGTTGCCGAGAAAGACCAGCAGCCACTCCGGCTTTGATTTTCGTCCAAACAGCATGAGGTTCACTTCCTTTTTGAGCAATTTCATCAATTTAAGGGTACTCACCCCTCCACCGGCTAACGCCGGTGGTTTTCCTCATCCAGTAGTAGAGCGTGAAAACAAAAACTTTACTTCATTCAACCATCGCAAAATGCCACCGGAATTGCCTGTGATGTTGTTCAGGCAGGAAAATAGTTTCTGTTTTTGCACCCGTGTGTGTAGTAGAGTATGAAAACTAAAACTTTACTTTTGGATAAAGGTGTTTGAGCTTAATTCTGGCGTCAAACGCAGTGAATCTCCAGTCTATGCCCTTCTGTGAAGCGTTCCGTTCAGTGTGCCA
>JAJQFX010000272.1 GCA_021200895.1 Clostridiales bacterium
GGGGTCCAGAACCCAGAAGGGGCGGGTGGGGTCAATGCTCCACTTGGCCTCCTCCTCCGCCAGCAGCTGGGCGTCGGGGCAGAGCCCAGGCAGGGCGGCCTCCAGATAGTGCTGTACGCCCAGGTCAACAGCGGTCACATAGTCCGCCAGCCCCTTCACCGTGACCTGGCGGGCGGCGTAGGCGTCCATAATGATGGGGCGGGTGCTGTGTATCAGGGCAAGCAAATCATCCATAGAGAAGGGAAGTATCATCGTCGCGTCACTCCTTTTTAAATCTATACATCAAAGAGGAAAACATTTGGCACAGCCTGAGAACCGAACGTCTTGATTGCCATGCGATACATCGCTTTTGCGTGAATCCTGTCATGCCAGATGAAGCGCCTCAGCACTTTTCTCAGTGACCATTCTTCCTCATAGCTTCCAAGGGAAACCTTGCTTTCCAGAAAGCTCGGTTGCCGTTCCAGCGCTATAAATCCGCGGGCTCTGCAATCAAGGATGCTGCCTTCATTATCCGCAGCAACTCCGATTTCGCCAAAGTAATAGGAATTGACATTTTTTGTATGCTCATACATCTCAAATGCCGTGCGGGGAACGGTTCCGTAGAAAGTCTGTCTCATCGGCAAACAGCTTTCATTCCTGTCCGGCATTGCGCAGTACAGGGTCAAAAAATCCTGAGCCGATTTTAATGCAAGCGATTTCAGTTCCTCATACTCAGCTGAGTTCAGCGCTTTCCGTTCACTGTCAAAAATGACATCTGAATCAGCGTCAGAAATCGTCAGTTCAGACTGCTTTTCCTGGGCTATTTCAAAGTCAAAGGCGGCTGGGCTAGAGCCGTCTTTCCACATGAGATAGGAGTTCAGCTCGGCAGGCAGCTTCCGGAGCGCCAGCTCTTTCGATGCGCCTCTTGTATAAGCGCCGGGAAAATCGACCGCATAGATGAGACTGTCATTGCCATGATGCTCCCATACACATTTTATCAGCATAAACAATCCCTCCGCCATATTGGCAGGCAACGTTCCCATTGATTCCTTCCTACATGGTAACACAGTTACGGGGAAAGGTCAAGGAAGGGGCGAAGCCCGTCTCTCAGCTGCCGCCGGAAAAAACCGGAAAAAATGCCGGAAAGCCGTGGAAAATCGGAGCGGAACACGGTATAATAGAGGGAGAACCCTGTGACACAGGACAAACGGAAAGGCGGCGCAGCATATGGAACAAATCAAGGGCATCGAAACTCTACAGAACTGGATTTCTGAGAGCAGCAACATCGTTTTCTTCGGTGGGGCGGGGGTCAGCACGGAAAGCGGCATCCCCGACTTCCGCAGCCAGGACGGCCTGTACAACCAGACCTATGACGAGCCGCCGGAGACCATCATCTCCCACTCCTACTTCATGCGTTACCCGGAGAAGTTCTACCGGTTTTACAAGGCGAAGATGATTGCCCCGGACGCCAAGCCCAACGCCGCCCATCACAAGCTGGCGGAGCTGGAGCAGGCGGGGAAGCTGAAAGCGGTCATCACCCAGAACATTGACGGCCTGCACCAGGACGCGGGCAGCCGGGAGGTGCTGGAGCTTCACGGCAGCGTCCGCCGGAACGACTGTATGCGCTGCGGCGCACATTTTGACGGGGTGGACGTGATCCTGGATGCCCCCGGCGTGCCCCGCTGCCCCAAGTGCGACGGCATCATCAAGCCGGACGTGGTGCTGTACGAGGAAGGGCTGGACGATACCACCTTATATAAGGCGGCGAACCACATCCGTCAGGCGGATGTGCTGATTGTGGGGGGGGCACCTCCCTGGTGGTCTATCCGGCGGCGGGGCTGCTGCGGTACTACCGGGGGAACAAGCTGGTGCTCATCAACTTGCAGCCCACCGGCATGGACAGTGAGGCCGACCTGGTGATTGCCGGGAAAATCGGTCAGGTGCTGGGGCAAATCAAGGTCTAAAGGAGAAAGGTGATTCTTGTGCGGGAGGAACGCTACATCTGGTTTCGGTATGGCCCGGAGGACTATCTCGGCGTCCGGGAGAAGCTGAACCGTCTGGCCGCCCAGGGCTGGGAGCTGGCGGAGAAGCGGGACTGCCATTGCTGCTTTGCTAGGTTCACCCCCACCGCCCGCACCGAGCTGACCTATGACGTGGAACCGGTACCGCTCCTGCGGAAGGAGGAAGCGGTGCAGGACGCCGTCCTGACCCGGGAGGCGGAGGGCTGGGAGCCGGTGGCCACCCTGAACGGCATGGACATCTACCGCTCCATCCCCCTGCGCTTCCCCAAGCCGCGGGAAGGGGAGGCGGCGGCGCAGACCCGCCGCACTGTTCTGGCCCAGCGGTACGGAGCGTCTGTGTTGGCGCTGCTGGCCGTGCTGGCGGCGGCTGTCTACCTGTACCTGACTGGGGGGACGTGGTATCTGTCCAATTTGTCCCTCTGGCTGATGGGGACGGCGTTGCCGGTGACGGTGGGCGGCCTGTTCTGGCTGGGGCGGCGGACAGTCAACCTGACGCGGCGAACGCCTCGGCCTGCCCCGCCGTGGAGCATGATGGCGGGCAGCGTGTTGGCGGCCCTGGGACGGGTCTGGCTGCTGCTGACGGCGTTCATGCTGGCGCTGGACCAGCTTACGACGGCGGCGGCCTGCCTGGTGGCGCTGTGCTATCTGGCGGCGGCGGGAGCCGTCTCCGGCCTGTGGCGGCGCAAGGACTTCGGCCTGTACCGACGTGTGGCTGCCCTGGTGACGGGAATCGCCATCCTGTCCGCTTACCTGCTGAGCCTGGCCTATCCCGGGCGGGTGAGCGTGTCCATTCTGGATGAGTACACCCGGCTGCAATACCGGGAGGAGGCCGTCGTCCAGCTGGAGGACCTGGGGCTGGAAGGGGAGGAGCTGCTGTCCGGCTCCTACCAGCGGAGCGGCTCCTTCCTGGTGACCTACACCAGCTATACGGAGTACTGGATGCTGGACGGAGAGATGGCGACCCTGTCCACCACAAGCTACGTCTGCCGCCTGGGGTCGGCGGAGTGGCTCTATGAGCAGCTGTCGGCAGAGGTCGGCGCGGAGGAGATTTTGTACCGTAACGGAACCACGGTGGTGCGTTTCTCCGCTCCCATCGAGGGGCTGACCTGGGAAGATGTGGCGGCGGCACTGAATGAGGACTGAACCACAGCGCGGCAGCGCGGAAACCCGGCTATAGCGGGACGCTATAGCCGGGCATTCTTTTTTGATATTGGCAGAAGATGAGTTGTAATGCTAAAATAGGAATGCAAAGCGGCGCTGTGGCAGCCGCCGAACAGACAACGCAAAGAACGGAGTGTTCAACCGCTGTTCTTCGCAAGGGTTAAAGTTTGACGAAAAAACAGTTAAAAACGGGGGAAACGGTGGTTTTATCAAAGAAATACCGAATATTTCTGAATTTCGTGCCGTTTTGCCCTGCACGGATTTGCAATAGAAACATAAGCAACTTGCAAAAATAGAGAGAAAATACGGCGCTGGTTTGGAGTGTGTCGAGAAAATTTGCCGAAAAATTTCAGAGGTCTGCAAAAAATGAATATTTTCCTTGAC
>JAJQFX010000264.1 GCA_021200895.1 Clostridiales bacterium
ATCCTTAAAGTCTAATTTTTCAGTTTTCGTGTCCAGTTTTTGTTGACTAGTGCAGGGGGGCCACAGGCCCCCTTCTTGAGCCGCCCTCTTTCCCCCATTTCTCGGCGGAGCGAGAAATGGGGCCCGCCGGGAGGGCAAGCCGTTGTTCCTTTAACGAACCATATCCAAGGAGAACCAGCCCCACCGGGATTGCTAAAAACAATCCCCCACCTCCTGCCAGACACAAAATATCCTTTTCGCCTCTTTTTTAGAGGATTTGCCAGTTTACAGGGCAAAAAAAACACGATATAATGAAGTGAGAACCATCATACGGGGAGGAAACACCATGAACTTCATCAAAATGCACGGCTGCGGTAATGATTACGTCTATGTGGACTGCACCAGGGAGCCTCTGGCCGACCCCAGCGGAGTGGCGAAGCTGGTCAGTGACCGGCACTTCGGCATTGGCTCCGACGGACTGATTTTAATTTGCCCCTCCGACGTGGCCGACTTCCGCATGGCCATGTATAACGCCGACGGTAGCGAAGGGGCCATGTGCGGCAACGGCATCCGCTGCGTGGCGAAGTTCGTCTATGACGAGGGGCTGTCCCCCAAGACGGAGCTGGCCATCGAGACGAAGGCGGGCATCAAGTACCTCTCCCTGACGGTGGAGAACGGTAAAGTATCCCAGGTGCGGGTGGATATGGGCGCGCCCTCCACCCTGGCAAGCGACCTGCCCGTGGTGGGTCTGGGGGATGAGGTCATCGGCCAGCCGGTATCCGTCGGCGGCCGGGAGTGGGTCATGACCTGCGTCTCCATGGGCAACCCCCATGCGGTGGTGTGGTGCGACGATGTGAAGTACCTGCCCATTGAACAGTTCGGCCCCCTCTTTGAGCATCACCCCATGTTCCCCGACCGGGTGAACGCCGAGTTCGTCCGGGTGACAGACCGGCAGAATCTGGAAATGCGGGTCTGGGAGCGGGGGGCCGGGGAGACCTGGGCCTGCGGCACCGGGGCCTGTGCCACGGCGGTGGCAGCCTACCGGAACGGCCTGTGCGACAGCCTGGTGACCGTTCACCTGCTGGGGGGCGACCTGACCATCCAGGTGACGGAGGACACCGTCCTCATGACCGGCCCGGCTACCACCGTGTTCCGGGGCGAAATCGACCTTTGACCGTTTGCGTCCATATCTGAAAAGGAGAACAGAGCCATGCAGCTGATCGATTTGGTATTCCGTATGAACTATACCCTGTGCCAGGGCACCATGGAGCGGGAGATCTCCGCCCTGGTGTACGACTCCCGCAAGGCCCGGCCCGGGTGCATCTTTATCTGTATGCCCGGCGCCGTCACCGACGGCCACAAGTACATCCCCGACGTGATTGCCAAAGGGGCCGCCGCCGTGGTGGTGGAGCATGACGTCACCGTGCCGGAGGACGTGACCATTCTAAAGGTGGAGAACGCCCGTGTGGCCCTGGCGGAGCTGTCCGCCGCCTGGTTCGGCCACCCCGCGGAGAAGCTGACCACCATCGGCGTCACCGGCACCAAGGGCAAGACCACCACCACCTATATGATTCGGGGCATCCTGGAGAAGGCGGGGCTGAAAACCGGCCTCATCGGCACCATCGAGGCCATCATTGGGGAGGAGCATATCCACGCAGTGAACACCACGCCGGAGTCCTTCCTGGTGCAGGAATACTTCGCCAAAATGGTGGAGGCCGGTATCCAGTATGTGGTGATGGAGGTATCCTCCCAGGCCATGAAGCTAGACCGGGTGGCGGGCTTCACCTATGACTATGCCATCTTCACCAACCTGGAGCCGGACCACATCGGCCCCGGCGAGCATGAGAGCATGGAGGAGTATATCGCCTGCAAGGGCAAGCTGTTCCGCCAATGCAAGGTGGGTCTGGCCAACGCCGACGCGGACTATCTGGAGCAGGTGATGGAGGGCCACACCTGCCAGCTGGAGACCTTCGGCATGGGGGAGAGCGCCGACCTGCGGGCGGTGAACATCCAAAAAATCCACCAGCCCGGCTACCTGGGGGTGCAGTACGACCTGGAGGGGCTGGAGCAGTACACCGTCCGGGTGGACATTCCCGGCGACTTCACCGTGTACAACTCCCTGGCCGCCATCGCCCTGTGCCGCCACCTGGGGGTGGCACAGGAGGCCGTGCTGCAGGCCCTGAACACCATTCAGGTGAAGGGCCGGCTGGAGATTTACCCCACCCCCGGGGACTACACCCTGATGATTGACTACGCCCACAACGCCATGAGCCTGGAGGCCCTGCTGACCAACATCCGGGCCTACGGCCCCCGGCGCATCCTGTGCCTCTTCGGCTGCGGCGGCAACCGGGCCAGGAGCCGCCGGTACGAGATGGGGGAGGTGTCCTCCCGGCTGGCGGATTTGACCGTCGTGACCAGCGATAACCCCAGGAACGAGGACCCCCTGGCCATCATTGACGATATTCTGGTGGGCGTCCGCAAGGCGGACGGGGCCTATGTCACCATCCCAGACCGGAAGGAGGCCATCCGCTACTGCATGGAGCAGGGCCAGGCGGGGGATGTGGTCATTCTGGCCGGGAAGGGCCATGAGGACTATCAGGAAATTCGCGGCGTCCGCCACCACATGGACGAGCGGGAACTGATTGAGGAAATCATTCAGGAGGGGCCGGAAAATGAGAATTAACGGGATCCACCACATCTGCCTGAAAGCGTCCACTACCGAGGAGTTGGAGAAGGCGCTGGACTTCTACGGAACCGTCCTGGGGCTGGCGGTGCGCCGCCAGTGGCCGGGAGGCGTGATGCTCTGCGCGGGCAACTCCGTCATTGAGCTGTACGACAGCGCCGCCGAGGCGCTGCCTCAGGGCGCCATCCGCCATGTGGCCCTGTCCACCCCCGACGTGGACGAGTACATCGCCGCCGTCCGGGCGGCGGGCTACCCCGTCACCGTGGAGCCCAAGGACGTGACGCTGGACAGCGTGCCCCCCCCTGCCCCATCCGCATCGCCTTCTGCCAGGGGCCGCTGGGGGAGGAAATCGAGTTCTTCTGCGAACGGCGGGAGGAACACCCCCTGAAATTCTACGGCACCATGATTTGCCCCAACTGCGTGGAGGCCCAGACGGCCCTGCGGGAGAAGGGGATGGACTACGAGTTCATTGACATCACCGCCTCTACCGCCAACCTGAAGGAGTTCCTGCACCTGCGGGACAGCAGCCCGGCCTTTGACCGGGTGGAGGAGAAGGGCACCATCGGCATCCCCTGCTTCCAGAAGGAGGACGGCAGCGTCACCTTCCAGCTGGAGGATTGCCTGGAGTGAACACGACAGCCAGCCCGGCATTGCCTGGGCTGGCTGTTTTTTGCCCTTTTGGGGCAATGTCACCGGCTTAAGAATTTAATTTTGCTTCGTCAAAGAAATGTATGTTTCCACGTTAAAAATCAGATTAGCACGACCAATGGAAAACCAGAAAGTTCCCCAGCCGCCATGGGCGGCAGCGCTGATGCGCATCAAGTCACATCGTCTCTAACGGGATAGACCACCTGATTGAGGGACAAGGCGAAGCC
>JAJQFX010000166.1 GCA_021200895.1 Clostridiales bacterium
CGGCAAACGACATTCTGTGGTTGCGAAAGCCGCCAAAATGGTATATGATAGGTACATGATTTATTTTCGCGCCTGTTCTCAGGCGCACTACACAGGAGGAATCCCCATGAACCTGAAAGGCAGAAATTTTTTGAAGCTGTTGGACTTCACCCCGGAGGAAATTCAGGGCCTGCTGGACCTGGCCGCCGACCTAAAAGCCAAAAAGAAGGCCGGTGTCAGCCACGCCACCTGCGCCGGGAAGAACGTGGCTCTGATTTTTGAAAAGACCTCCACCCGGACCCGCTGCGCCTTTGAGGTGGCAGCGCGGGACCTGGGCGCGGGCGTGACCTATCTGGACCCCTCCGGTTCCCAGATCGGCAAAAAAGAATCCATCGCGGACACCGCACGGGTGCTGGGCCGGATGTTCGACGGCATCGAGTACCGGGGCTACGGACAGGCCATCGTGGAGGAGCTGGCGGCTTATGCGGGCGTGCCTGTCTGGAACGGCCTGACCAACGAGTTCCACCCCACCCAGATTTTGGCCGACTTCCTGACCATTCAGGAGCATTTCGGCCACCTGAAAGGCGTCAATCTGGTTTATCTGGGCGACGCAAGATACAACATGGGCGACTCCCTGATGGTGGGCTGCGCCAAGATGGGGATGCACTTCACCGCCTGCGCCCCCAAAGCCTACTTCCCCGGCCAGGCCCTCATTGACCAGTGTCAGGTCATCGCCGCTGAGACCGGCGCCACCCTCCGCTTCTGCGAGGACCCCATGGAGGCCACAAAGGGGGCTGACGTGCTGTACACCGACGTGTGGGTGTCCATGGGCGAGCCGGTGGAGGTCTGGGAGCGGCGCATCAACGACCTGGCTCCCTATCAGGTGAACCAGACGCTGATGGACAACGCCGGGCCTCAGTGCCGGTTCATGCACTGCCTCCCCGCCTTCCACGACCACAAGACCACCATCGGCAAGGAGATGGGCGAGCGCTTTGGTCGGGACGCCATGGAGGTCTCCGACGAGGTGTTCGAGGGTCCCCAGTCCATCGTCTTTGACGAGGCCGAGAACCGGATGCACACCATCAAGGCGGTCATGGCGGCCACGCTGTAACGTTTTCTCTGTCGTTTTTCTCCCCCGCCTCCGGGCGGGGGCGTTTTTTCATAAACCAAAACAAAAAACCGGTGTGACTGTCGCCAATCACACCGGTTTTTCTGGTACGCGAGAAGGGACTCGAACCCCCGACCTTTTGGTTCGTAGCCAAACACTCTATCCAACTGAGCTACTCGCGCATATCGCCTGTTCCCTGGCGACTAGGTTATCTTACCACAGCTTCCCCGGAAATGCAAGCGTTTTTTTCGGTTTTTTCGCTTCTTTTTTTAGACGCTACGCTCCCCAACGATGTATTCCAAAGCGATGTCGCCCCGCTCGTACTCGTAATTTTGCAGCTTGACCTCCCGGAATCCGTGCTTCTCGTAGATGTGCAGGGCAATTTTCAGCTTGCGGTTGGAGAGCATAAAGAGCCGCTGTGCGCCGTGGTCCAGTGCCCAGTCCATCGCCGCCTCGAACACGGCGGTCCCCGCGCCTCTGTGGGGAAGGCCCTTGTTGGAACCCAGCTTGCAAATTTCCCACGTGGTCCCCTCCATAGGCGTCGCCATGCAGGTGGCCAGCGGGTTCTCCCCCTCCACAGCGAAGAAGATCATCCCGCCCCTGTCCATCTCTCTGTCCAGGTTGGCGAACAGTTCCCGGTCTGGCTCCTCCAGCGAGCCGAAGTTGGAAACGATCCAGTCGGTGTTGAAGTCGATGAACGCCTGTCGATAGCGCTCCTCAAAGGGGATGATGTTCATGCTCCTGCTCCCTTCCCGTTTCAAACCCGTTATCATTGTTCGTCCATGAGTATACGCCCCCAATGGGGAAAAGGCAACCCCGAAAAAGCGACTTCTGCCGCTCTTCCGGGGCCTGTATTGCTTATTGAGATAGCTCCTGCTCCGTCTCTGCGCCTTTCCACCGCGTCAGCAGCAGGGCGGTGAACACCGCCACGCAGGGGACGGCCAGTACAATGCCCAAACTGCCCGCAATGGCCCGGATCAGCTCGATGGCAACAAAATCCGTGTTCATCAGCTGAGTGAAGGACACCTGATAGGAATAGATGAGCACCATCATGTTGAACGACGCGCCCGCAACTGCCAGCACTAGGGTGTTAGCCATGGTGCCGGTGGCGTCCCGGCCCACCTTCATGCCGGAGAGAAACAGCTCTCGGGTGGTGATGTCCGGGCGCTTCTGTTTCAGCTCGTCCATGGAGGAGGCCACGCTCATGGCGATGTCCATCACCGCGCCCAGGGCGGTCAGCAAAATGCTGCTGAGCAGCAGGCCCCGGATGTGCAAGCCGTTTTCCGCCTGGACCAGCATCAGGGCCTCCGCCTCATCGGACTGGTAGGCGGAGATATGCACCAGCCCCACCGCGATGGTCCCCAGCAGGGCGGCGCAGCCCACGCCGCAGATGCAGCCCAGCGCCCCGCCGATGGTCTTGGGCTGCCAGCCCCCCAGCAGGTAAAAGCCCACCACCGTGGCGGCGGCCACCAGCACCAGGGTCAGCGGCACTGAGGGGTAGCCCCGGAGGGTCAGCGGCACCAGCAGGAACACGGTGCTGACAAAGGCGAAAGCCAGCCCCAGGAAGGCCATCAGCCCCTGGAACCCGCCCAGGGCGATGAGCGCCAGGGCGAACAGCGCCACAAACAGCAGCAGCCAGGGCGTCCGGTAGTAGTTGTAAATGGAGACGGTGTACACCCCCGCGCCGGTGGTGTCGATGCGGACCGTGACCCAGTCCCCCTCTCCCACGTCCACGTTGTAGAGGGCACTGAGGTAGTTGGTGACCTGCACCACGTCCCCCTTGTAGCGGCCGGACTTGATTTTCAGCTCCAGCACCGTACTGCCCACGGAATAGTTTTCATAGTTCTCGTCGGTGACGGTGTTGTCCTCCAGTACAGAGAGGACCTTGGCGCTTTCGTACTCGGTGCCGCTGCTGTCGGTGGTGGTGTAGCCGTTCCAGCCGGTGTTGGCCCAGCGCAGGGCGAACAGGTAGACCACCACAAACACAATGACGGCAATCGCCTTTACCGCCCGCCCCCTTGCCGCCCGGTCCAGCGAACGGATGGTGCCGGGGGCTTTCTCTTTCTTCTCCATAGCTCAAAACTCCTAAATGGGGGTCAAATAGTTGGGGCAGGGGCCGCAGCCCCTGCCCCGCTTTTTAGGGAACCTCTGGTTAAATAACTCCTGGCGTCTGGACGGCATATTTCGTGCAACTCTTCGTTGCAAAATCTTGAAATCCACAAAGGATTACCCTCAAGGGGTACGCCCGCGCCTGGCGGCGCTCCTGGTCCTGCGATTTTTCGCCTCGATTTGCGCAAAATCTGCTCGCCCAGCCATCCAAGGCCATTTAATCAGAGCTTCCTTGGTTTTTGGTTGCTTTCCGTGCTGTGATGTGGTTACTTCTTGACCTTGACGGTCTTGACCTTGCTCCAGCCAGCGTAAGAGGTCACGCTGCCGGAGGTCTTGTAGG